>CALMKK010000238.1 GCA_937867135.1 uncultured candidate division Zixibacteria bacterium | reverse complement strand
GAGCGATATTGATCCTACCCCCGGGATTAATCCATAATAGTCCCCGCCAGAATTACCAATGATATTATTATATGTGGAAATTATATCATAACTCTGATAGGCATAAATGCCATGACCAAGTGAGGAATTACATATGATATTATTTGTTATTTGAGCGCCTGTCACCCATATAAAAAGTACTCCACCTCCTTTTAGCGAGGTTGTTGTGCTATTTACAATGGTGTTATTAAATATTAATGCGTTAGTACCGCTTTGAAAATATAAAATACCCCCCCAGTCATCCGTATTCGAATTGTTATATATTAAGTTATTACATATATATATACTATCACCCCAATCCGTTGCACTTATCGCTCCGCCACCATCGCCGGATGAGCAATTATGGAAAACATTTTCAAGGATTTGGACTTTGGGTGACCCTACAAAAATAGCGCCTCCTTTATCATTTGAGTGAATGTCATAGAATTCATTCGAAATAATTTTAACTCCTGGCGAGAGGCATGTTACACCCCCATTTCTGCCTGAGGTTCTAACATTACATATGTGATTGTTCTGGATAATCGGACTTGCTCCTCCCGAACAAATAATACCTGGTACGTCTACACTTCCGGAGATGGTAAAACCATCAAGAATTGTTGATTGGCCTTCACCGGATGATATCGTTACCAATGCAATCCCATCGGCGAGTTTTCCAATTATTGTGGAATCCGGCCCTTTTGTGCTTTTTAAAATAATGCTTTTACCGACAAAGTTGATATGTTCCAAATAAGTCCCCGGTGATACAAGTACCGTATCCCCATTAACCGCCGCATTTATCCCCGCTTGTATCGTTGGCTGATCCACCGGAACATGAATTGTGGCAGAAAATGCCAAAATTGGAGCAAGAAAGACAACTAAAACAAAGAGAAATTGCCGTCCCATAATTCCCTCACTGATTTTGATATTATGTATTGACTACGCTTTTAATATAGGGACAATGCCCCACAAGACAAAAAGATTTTTACCAATTTTTACGGGAAAATACCTTAAAATAGGCCTCCAGCACCCCCTTCACTGTCAGATCCTGTCAGTGAGAGCAATAAAAAAAGGGGCGGCTTTGCAACCGCCCCTGGGATTTTATGGGCCTTTTGACAGTAAAGCGCGGTCAACAAAATTATCCGCAACATTGAAGCGGCGCTCCCCCCTTATAAAGCCTGTTAAGAATATAAACGATATCAAGGATATTGAGGTGGCTGTCGCAATTGACATCGGCCGCGGCCGGATGAACAGGGGCGGGCCCTCCTCTGAATAAGTAATTTATTAGAAAGGCGACATCACTGATATTCGCTTTTAAATCGTTATTGGCGTCACCACAAACATATTCACAGGCATCGCCGATTCCGTTGCCGTTGCTGTCGTGCTGATCCGGATTGGAGACCAGGGGGCAGTTGTCGGAAACATCGGGAACCCCGTCGTTGTCATCGTCGGGGTCGCAGGCGTCTCCGAACCCGTCATGATCGGTATCTTTCTGGTCGGCATTGGCCACGGTGGGACAATTGTCAACATTACCGCACCGGCCGTCGTGATCGATGTCATTCTGGG
>CALMKK010000237.1 GCA_937867135.1 uncultured candidate division Zixibacteria bacterium | reverse complement strand
CCACCGAAACAATTTGCTTCGGAGAAACATCGACATAATCGACCGCTTCCGGCTTGACCACCGGATAATCGGCCCGATTCCGCGCCTTGACAAACTCATTGGCAAAATGACCGTTCTTGTCGATCTTTTCATCGGCCTGGGCGATAACATATCGATCCTCTTCGTCGGCCGTCAGAAATACTATCTCGTCGGTCACCTTTCCCTTTTTGACTTTCCGATAAGGGGTCTCCAGAAATCCGTACTTATTGATGCGGGCAAAAGTCGACATGGACGCGATCAGACCGATATTCGGGCCTTCCGGCGTCTCAATCGGACAAATGCGACCGTAATGCGTGTGATGCACGTCACGAACTTCGAATCCCGCTCTTTCCCGTGTCAAACCGCCCGGCCCCAGCGCGGACAACCTCCGTTTATGCGTCAATTCTGAAAGCGGATTGGTTTGATCCATAAACTGCGACAATTGCGATGACCCGAAAAAGGTATCAATCACTGCCGAAACCGTCCGGGCGTTAATCAATAGTTGTGGCGTCACCGGTTCGCTGTCTTTGAGCGACAACCGCTCCCGTATCGCTTTGGCCACTCGCGAAAGTCCGACTGAAAATAGATTCGACAGCAGTTCCCCCACGGTGCGGGCGCGGCGATTCCCCAGATGGTCGATATCATCGACAAAGCCGGTGCCGTTACGAAGCGCCGTTAAATAATTTATGATCGCCAGTATGTCTTTTATATCCAGAACCGTCGTCGTTAAGGGGATCTCCAGCCCCAAACGCTGATTTATCATATACCGGCCGACTTCGCCCAAATCATACCGCTTGGTATTGAAAAATAATTTTTCCAGCAGGGCCTCAGCCATTTCCATCGTGGGCGGCTCGCCCGGACGAAGCAACGAGTAAATGCGCGACAGCGCATCCTCGTGGCTTTTGGTCGGGTCTTTCTTGATGGTATTGATAATGACCAGCGCGTCACGCATATTGGTGCGCTCGATCAACTTGATTTTCTTGACGCCGGCCTCTTTAATCTTATCAAACGTTCCTTCATCGATAATATCGCCGGCGGCCGACATTATTTCTCCGGTTTCCTTATTCACCACCGCCTCGGCTGTC
>CALMKK010000236.1 GCA_937867135.1 uncultured candidate division Zixibacteria bacterium | reverse complement strand
TCGCTTCTGGTGTCTGCGGCGGGCGCGGGAATTGCCGATCGGAGGATATGTCGCCAATTTATATGACGGATCGGTGGAAGTCGTGGCGGAAGGGGAGAGAGGGATTATTGAGGAGTTTATTAAGGAAGTGAAAATCGGGCCGTCCTACGCCAGCGTGACCGAGATAAAAATCGGCTGGTATGAAAAATTGAAAGGGTATACCGATTTTCGGATTGAGCATAAGGATTAAAGGAAAATGATTGATTTAAAGGGGTCGATTCGCACTATTCCGGATTTCCCCGCCAAGGGAATTATGTTTCGGGATATCACTACGCTATTGTTAAATCCGAACGCGTTCCGGGCGGCGGTTGACCGGATCGAGGAATTCGGGCGGAGCCGTCATATCGATAAAATACTGGCGATTGAGTCGCGCGGGTTCATTTTCGGGGCGGCGGTCGCAGATCGGATGGGGATAGGATTGGTCCCGATAAGAAAAGCGGGAAAACTGCCGGGAAAAACCATAAAATATGAATATACTTTGGAGTATGGAACCGATTCGATCGAAATACATGCGGATGCCTTGCATCCGGGCGAATCGGTTTTAGTAGTGGACGATTTGGTGGCAACGGGCGGGACGCTTGAAGCGGCCTGCCGGCTGGCGGAAAAGTGCGAGGCGAACGTGGGCGGGATCGCAGTAGTGATAGATTTGGCCTATCTGCCCTGGCGCGACAAATTGCAGGGATATGATATTTTGAGCCTGGTCCGCTACGATTCGGAATAGGCAGATGCCCCCGTAGCTCAGAGGATAGAGCAGAGGTTTCCTAAACCTTTGGCCGCAGGTTCAACTCCTGCCGGGGGTATATTTAAGGCAACTCCTTTCGTATAAATAAGTTCAGCGCCCCAAAATAATTCAAAAACAGTTTGACTTCATTTCCGCAAATATTTATATTTTCGCTCTGATATTTTGACGAATGGTTCGTCTATTAGGATGGGAAGAAAATAATTTAGAATAAGCGGGAGGATCCGATAGTATGAAATTGTCGTTGTTCAAAGTTGTCGTACTTGCATCACTTATCCTCACAACGACATCTTACGCACAGGAACAGGGGTTGATATTTAACTTTTTCGGCGGCGGGGCCCGATCCGAAGGAATGGGGCAAGCTTATCTGGCGCAATCGAACGATGCTTTCGCCGGGAGCTGGAATCCGGCCGGGCTGTATATCCATGAAAAAACCTTGATGGGTTTCAGTTACGGTTTCCTTATGCCGCGCGGCCAGTATGAGTTATTCGGAGCGGAGGGAGGAGTCTACAATCACGCCGGATCATTCGGTGCGATTGATAATCTCGGGATCCTTTCCCCGATGCGAATCAAGAATCATCACTTTGTAATGAGTTTATCCTACAATCGTAATTTCGATGTTTATTACAAATTCGGCGATGTTCTTTCGCAATGGACGTCGGGCGGCCCGAACGCTTTTTATGATCGGGACGGGGGAATAAACGCCATCAGTTTGTCATTTGGAACCCGGCTTTATGGCCAGGTATCATTCGGACTGGCCGCGAATATTTATAACGGCAGGGTGGTAACGGATGAACATCGGTCTCTTCTTTGGAACGATTCATTGGCCAATGTCGAGGTGCTGGATTCGACGGGATATTCGGGATTTAATGCGACGGTCGGTTTATTGTACACCGGCGAGAAATTGCGCGGGGCGCTGGTGCTACGAACGCCGTTTGATTTAAAAGGAAAATCGGATTCCACGACCTATAAAATTACTTCGTTCCATGGAGTGACGGTGGCGGACAAAACGGACACCATTTATGTAAACGATATGACCTCCAAATTGCAGATGCCGTGGATGATCGGTTTGGGGAGTTCCTATAATCCGGTGGAAAATGTCACGCTTGCGGCCGATGTGGAATTCAGGAGTTTCAGCGGGAAATTGGTCAGCAATTTGCGCCCGGTTAATGGAATTGAATTGACGGCCAGCGGCGACCGGATCGAGCATTTCGATGAGACAAATCCGAACTGGAGCAATGTTATTCAGCTCCGGCTGGGCGGGGAGTATTTGGTGCATTCGCCGATCGGGGAAATCCCGATTCGGGCCGGATTCAGAAATGAGGCTTTTCCGTACGGTGAGATTTCGGGCTATACGGTAAAATATGAAGGTGCCAAAGGGTCGAATATCAATGATTCCAGCCGGGTTTCCTATAGTTTCTTTTATAACAATAACAAGGTAACGGGGTACAGCCTGGCGCTGGGAACGGGCATTCATTGGTCGCAGATTATTCTGGACGTGGCATATACCTACAGTACCTATCAGCAGGAAATTTTGCAGGATAATGCGCCGTATGCCGAGAATAAATGGAAAAACCATCACCTTAATGTGACTTTTACGGGGTATTTTTAATCAGATGAAATTGCGGCGGGGTCGTGACGACGGCCCCGCCTTTAATTATTAATAAGGCCGAAGAGCCGCCGATATATCCATTATCTTAAGGAACGAATCGAGAGAATTGAATGCGTACCAAGGTTAAACTGAAAAAGCAGCAAATAAAGGAAGACAAATTTACCACTTTTATTTTGCAGTCGCGGGAGTGGCTCACGGATAACTGGCAGGTTTTTATGATTGGACTGGCCGTGGTCGTTGTTATTATTGCCGCAGGTCTGTATTATTTCAAAATGCAGGGCGATAAGGCATCCACGGGAAACCAGCGTCTGGCGAAGGCGCTGGCGGAATTGCGGCAACAGAATTATCAAGTGGCGATATTGGATCTCAAGGATTTAGCGGATAATTACGGCGGCGCGACCGGGGAAAGGGCTCAATTCGATCTGGGCAACGCCTATTATGACAGTAAGAATTATGATGAGGCGATAACTCAATATCAGAAATTCATCGATAAGGTCCATTCGGATCCTCTGATGACGGCTTCGGCAATGGCCGGCATTGCCGCCTGTTTGGAGAATAAGCAGGAATTTTTGGCGGCCGGAGACAAATTTGCGGAAACCGTCAAAAAATTCCCCGGTTCGCCGGCCGAGCCCGAATATTTGGTCGGGGCCATTCGTAATTATGCGACCGGCGGGGACCGTCAAAAGGTCGATTCTCTTACAAAAGAAATCGACGCCAAATATCCCGGTACGGATTTTCAGCAGACGGCGACGCAGTATCTGATGCAATTGAAAACCCAGTAGCGGTTAGTTTGTTCATATGTCAGAGGAGACATATCTAAAAGTTGCCATTCTCTGGCATATGCATCAGCCTTTCTATTTTGATCCTCGACGAAAACAATTTCTTCTGCCGTGGGTGCGATTGCACGGCCTGAAGGATTATCTTGATATGCCGCTGGCCGCGGCGGAACATCCGGGAATTAATGTAACTTTCAACCTGGTCCCGTCGCTATTGGATCAAATTGAAATGTATTGCCAGGGTTACACGGATCGCCATCAGGAATTATCCGGTATTCCGGCAATGCGGTTATCGCCGTCGCAGAAGAAGGAGATACTGGCGACTTTCTTTGCGGGGCATCCCCTGACAATGATTGATCCATATCCCCGATTTCGCCAATTGTTTCGCAAAAAAGAAAGCAGCGGCAATGATACCAATTTGGCCATTGAGCTTTTTTCGACGGCGGAATGGCGGGATTTACAGATGTGGTCGAATCTGGTCTGGATCGATCCGCGATTCAGGAAGGAGAAAATCATTGCCGGTTATTTCGATAAAGGACGGGATTTTACCGAAGAAGATAAACTAAATTTACTGGCGTTTCAGATAGATTTATTAAAAAGAATTATTCCGACCTATCAGCAATTGTACCGGGAGGGGAAAATTGATATTTCCTTTACTCCCTACTATCATCCCATTCTGCCGCTTCTGGCGGATACGGAGGCGGCCAAAGAAGCGCTACCTGCCATTGAGCTTCCGACCGAGCCCTTCCAGCATCCCGAGGATGCCCGATGGCAGATACATAATGCGGCCGAGAAATTTCGGAATCTCTTCGGATCGGATTTAAAAGGAATGTGGCCGTCGGAGGGTTCTGTTTCCGAAGCGGTTTTCGGTCTCATCAGGCAGGAGGGAATCAAATGGGCGGCGACGGACGAGGAGATTCTTTATAATTCACAAATCAAATCGGGTTTTGGCTCACGCCACGGAACGCCACATGCAACCTATGAATTCAGCGGGGCGCCGGGCCTAAAAATCTTTTTCCGGGACAAAGGGCTTTCGGATAAAATCGGCTTTGTCTATTCCACCTGGGAAGCCGGCCGGGCGGTGAGTGATTTTATATCGGCTCTTCATAATATTGCCGATTTTTTGAAGGGCAGTCTGGCCGACAAGGTTGTGACAGTGATACTGGACGGTGAAAATGCCTGGGAATATTATCCCGACGACGGTTCGTCATTTCTTTATAAATTATACAGCGCTCTGGCCGCGGACGAGAAGATTAAAACGGTGACTCTTTCGCAAGCGACCGAAATAGGCCCGGCCGAGACTTTGAAGAATATAATGGCCGGTTCCTGGATCAATCATAATTTTCGCATCTGGATCGGTCACGGCGAAGATAATGCGGCGTGGAATCTATTGGCGGCGGCGCGCAAAACATTGGTTGATTTTCAAAAAAATCACCCGGACGCGGATACGGGTATGCTGGAACGGGCGTGGCGGCAGATATATATTGCCGAGGGATCGGACTGGTGCTGGTGGTATGGCGATGAGCATGTCGGGGCCAATAATGCGCAGTTCGACGAATTATTCCGGTTGCATTTGACGGTGCTGTATGAAATTCTGGGGCTGACTCCGCCGGCAATTTTGCTGCGGCCGATCAGCAAAATGAAAGTAGAGAGTCTCCTGACTTTGCCGGAAGCCCTGCTGACACCGCAGCTGGATGGAATGCTGACCCATTATTATGAATGGAGCGGGGCGGGACATTATGATTGCATGAAGGGTGGCGGCGCGATGCATCGGGTGGACACCGTGATAAGCGATATCTTCTTCGCCTTTGACTACGAGCGTTTCTATATTCGTCTTGACTTTGCCTCCAAATTCGATTTACTTGGAGTCAAAGGCGGTCGCGTAATAGTCGAATTCAAGACCGCCGGCCGAAAGGAATTGGCGCTGGAAAAGGGGATCGTGAAGGAAGGTGACGGTTTCAAGTATTTCATGGACCGGATCCTCGAGGTATCTTTTGATCGCGCCGCACTGGTTCCAAAAGGATTTGGCAAATTGGAATTTACAATACAACATTATTTGGGTACCGAATTGCTGGAAAAATGGCCGATCGACGATTTTATCGCTATTGACGTGCCGGAACGCGATCGGGAAATATTTTGGCAGGTTTAAAAGAGAGCGGCCGATGACAGATTCATTTTTTAAAAAAGACGACGAAGAAGTGGCGCAGGCCAAAATTCCGGCTCTCGATGAATCCGAGGAAGAAAAGGCGAAAGAAGCCGACCTGCTAAAAGATCAGGGAATGATTGCATCGATATTGTCCTACATTCCCTTTTTATGTTTGATTCCCCTTTTGCAGATGCGGGAGAATCCCGAAGCCCGTTTCCACAGCAAACAGGGTTTATTGCTTTTTTTGATTGAAATAATGGCCGGCATTTTTCTGATTCCCGGGCTGTCATCGACGATTTGGAAGACCATATTGATTTTGGCACTGGGAGCGGCGGCGGCCGGGATTGTTTTCGGCATTCAGGGGAAATCGTATCGTCTGCCGTTAATCAGCGATATTGCCGATAAGATGAAAATATGAAAAAAGAGTTTTATTCATTGCCGCGAATTATTCCCGTCATTTTGATATTAATATTGGCGGGATGTGCGGTTACCGGGCCGGGCGGCAAGACTTCCCTAATTTTTATCGGCACCGAACAGGAAGTATCGATCGGCAATGAAATGGATGCGAGTATCCGGGCGGAAAATCGATTTTTGAATGATCCCTTGTGGCAGGAATATGTAGATAATATCGGCCGGAAAATTGTCAATGTCTGCGACCGAAAAGATCTGACCTATCATTTTGCCGTAATCGACAGCAACATGGTCAATGCCTTCGCCACGCCGGGCGGAAATATTTTTCTTTATACCGGTCTTCTCAAGCAGATGGATAGCGAGGCGGAGCTGGCGGCGGTGATGTCGCATGAGATTTCGCACGTGGTGGCCCGGCACGGAATCAAAAGACTGCAGGCGGCCATGGGGGTTTCGATTCTGGAGCAATTGGTTTTCGGCAATGATCCCGGCGCTTTGAAGGTGGCCGTGGATGTCGGCTTGGGATTGACATTCGCCAGCTATTCTAGGGAGAACGAGAATGAGGCCGATAATTTCGGCATCCAATATATGACGAAGGCGGGCTATGACCCCAAAGGAGCGATCACCATGTTTGAAAAATTGGCGTCAATGTCGCAGGGTGATCCCAATTTTTTTGAAAAATTATCAATGAGTCATCCTGAAACCCAGGAACGGATAAGCAACAGCAAGGCCCTGATCGAGTCCCTAAAGCCGTTACCCGCCAATTTAAGTACTTTTTCCCAGAAATACCGAATGATGCGTTCCCGTCTGCGTTGAGCCGGATCGCATCAGCCCGATTAATTTTCAGAATAAATATTAAATGAGATTATAAATATATCTATCGTTGATTTGATGAAACAGCCGGTTGCGGAAGAAAGAAGTTTTTATTGGTTCTGGAGCCGGGCTTATATTAGAATTTGCATATGTCGAATGGTATCGAACAGAAGCCGTCGATTTGGGATCGTCTCAAAATAATAATAATTGGCGGAGCCCGCAATCCGCAAGATCCCGGGGTATTTCATAAAATATCGCTGATAGCATTTTTCGCCTGGGTCGGTTTGGGGGCCGATGGATTATCGTCGTCATGTTACGGACCGGCGGAGGCGTTTCAGGCGTTGGGGCAACATGCCTATCTCGGGATATTTGTGGCTTTGGGATCGGTCGCAACCATATTTATCATCAGCGCCAGCTATTCCCATATTATCGAGCTTTTCCCCACGGGGGGCGGCGGTTATCTGGTTGCCAGCAAACTTCTGTCACCGACGTTCGGAATGATCTCGGGCTGTGCATTAATTATCGACTATGTTCTGACTATTGCCCTGTCGATTGCCAGCGGGACCGAAGCAATTTTCAGTTTCTTGCCGAGCGGCTGGCATCCCTTTATGCTGGAATTCGCGATTTTCAGTGTGGTCATAATCACGCTACTGAATTTGAGGGGGGTTAAAGAATCGGTGATTATACTGATGCCGATTTTTCTGGTTTTTGTCGCCGGTCATCTTTTTGCCATAACATATTCGGTCGTTCTTCATTTCGATCATTTCCCGACGGTGGTGAGCCGAACATCGACCGATATTCAAACTCTCGGTTCTCAGATCGGGTATTGGGGCGTATTCCTCGTAATTCTGCGCGCGTACAGCATGGGCGCAGGCACTTTTACAGGGATTGAAGCGGTCAGTAATGGTCTTCCGGTTCTTCGGGATCCCAAAGTGCAAACAGGCAAAAGAACCATGAAATATATGGCATACTCGCTGGCCATAATGGTGCTGGGGCTGATGGTCGCCTATATGCTTTTTGACGTCCAACCGCAGGAAGGCCGGACTCTGAATGCGGTTTTATTTTCCGGTTTGACGGCTCAATGGGGTAAGGTCGCGGCGGATACATTTATCTGGATTCTACTATTGTCGGAAGGGGCAATATTGTTTGTGGCGGCTCAAACGGGGTTTGTCGATGGTCCGCGGGTATTGGCGAACATGGCCATGGATCGCTGGTTTCCGACCAAATTCGCCAGTTTGAGCGACCGGCTGGTGACCAAAAACGGGATTCTTTTAATGGGTGGGGCGGCGACGATTTTGATGATTATGACCAAAGGCTCGGTGCAGCTTCTTCTGGTTCTGTACAGCATCAATGTTTTTATCACATTTGTTCTTTCACAATCGGGAATGGTCCGGCATTGGTGGCAGGTGCGGCGACAGGACGAAAAATGGCGAAATGGAATTATTATTAACGGCATCGGCCTGACAATGTCGGCGTTCATACTCACCTCTGTTATTGCCATCAAATTCCACGAGGGGGGCTGGATCACCATGGTTATCACCGGCGCCCTGGTGGTATTAATGATAGGGGTCAGGCGGCATTATAAAAAGACTCATCAGCTCCTGGGGCGGTTGGATGATTTATTGGTGACGGCGAGTCAAATATCGGCCCCCGAAAAGGACGCGAGTGCGTTTTCGTCGCCGGAGTACGATCCCAAGGGGAAGACGGCGGTGCTTCTTGTGAACGGGTACAACGGTCTGGGACTGCATTCGCTGTTCAGCATTTTCAGAACCTTTAAAGGGGTTTTCAAGAATTTCATTTTCATCCAAGTCGGCGTGGTTGACGCCGGAGTTTTCAAGGGAAAGGCCGAAATTGATAATTTGAAAAGGCATATCGATGACGAACTTCATAAGTACATCGATTTCATGAATCGGCAGGGATATTATGCGGAGGCGGTGTCATCGGTGGGAATCGATGTAATAGATGAAATAGAGCAACTCGGCCCGCCGCTTCTAAAAAAATATCCGGACGCGGTATTTTTCGGCGGTCAAATTGTGTTTCCCGAGGAGAAGTTCTTTACCCGATGGCTTCACAACTATGTGGTTTTTGCCGTTCAGCGCCGCTTTTATCATCGCGGGATTCCCTTTATAATCTTGCCGATTCGATCCGTGACGTGAAAAAAAGGTTTTTACTCCATATTACTTCATCTTTTATTACGTTTTTTTTAAGCAGGTGGTTCTCCAAACTGTTTCTTGTGGAAACGATAGTCGTGCCCAAGTTTTTTGTTGACAATATGTTATAAAAAAAGTTACCCTCATCGGAAATATGGGAAAAATCCCATAAACGGGTCAATTTTCTGTTTAAAAAGCCGACAATAAGAAGAAGGCTGTGCAGAAAAAGGGTTGATTGGCTAAGTTGTGATGGGATGGCCTGTTAGGATTGAAATGAGCGATTATAAGGAGTTTCTGTTCAGGGAACGTGAGATTGATGGTGATTCGGCTGGTACCGAATGGCCGAGAGTTAAAGCGAAGGAAATCCGGGTCCTGGTATCAAATTCTTTAACCGTATGTTGTGGAGTGAGATGACGAAAGCAAAGACTAGAGAGAAATTGGTGAAAATTACTTTGCGGAAAAGTGAACCCCGGCATCAACATTGCAATTCCAACTCTCTTGAAAATGAGGCCATTTTTGAAGGGTGGAAATAATGAAGAGAGTCCTTAACCGAGTTTTGATAGTCTGGGGATTTTTAATTATAGTCAGCGCTTTGCTGGGACGGGCGTCGATTGCGAGTGATAATGGCCGGGCGGCGGCGGATTTTCTCAATATCGGGGTGGGGGCACGGGCGGCTTCAATGGGTGAGGCCTATACGGCGGTTACGAATGATGCCAGCGCCGCATATTGGAATCCGGCCGGTCTGACGGTTTTGCGAGTGCCGCAATTGACTTTTTCGCATTTTGCCTGGTATCAGGATATCGCCTTTGATTATCTCGCGGTATCATTTCCCGTAAATAACCGTCTGAGTCTGTCGACAAGCGCGCAGTATTTGAGTTACGGCAAAATCGAAGGTTACGATGCCCAGGATAATCCGACCGGGGAGATCGGCTCAACCTATGATTTGGCGGCGACGGTTAGTTTGGGATACAGGATAACGGAGAGTTTATCGTTAGGTCTGGGCGCCAAATATGTGGCTATCTCATTAGCGGACGTCAAAGGGACCGCCCTGGCCGCAGATATCGGCTTGAGATACTCCGCCGGTAATGCGATATTTGGACTGGCTTTGTCCAATTTTGGGCAGGATCTTAAATTCGATCAGGCAGAGAATCATTTGCCGGCCAAAATTCGCGGAGGGGTGGCGGTAATGCCGTTCGGGGGAAACTTTATGGCGTCGCTGGAAGCCGAGAAACCGCTATATGGTGATGCGGCGATTCATAACGGCTACGAAGTAAGGTTTGAGGAGAAATATTTCCTGCGGGCCGGATACAGCTTCTTCCCGAGACAGAAGGATCGCCAGTTCGGGCAGGGATTATCATTTGGAGCCGGGGCAATTTTAGGTCCGACCCAATTTGATTATTCCTTCACGCCGAAAGAAGATTTCGGTGCGGAGACAATTCACAGATTTACACTATCTTTCAACTTACGCAGATGATTTGAACCGATTCAATATATTTAAGTAATTGAGCGAGATTATAGAGGACTGGAATTATCTTGAATTCCAGTCCTTTTTTTGTGTCAATCAATGCAATGAGTTTCTTATTTTATGCGCAATATCTTGCATCATTTATGCCGTAGCGTTCAATAATATCAGGTTTTTGATCCTAAAGCCATTTTAATAGCAGTTCCCGATAAAATACGGTCTAATTTTGTGTCCTGTAACTCATTGAAAGATAGTGTCATATTTTGTGTTGGGGCGATTTTCCCATAATTTCAATCAAAAATGCCATTCAAAAACCTCTTGGCAACCAATTTGCTCGGATTAGATTAAACTGAAACTACTTATCGATTCAGGATTAATTTTAAGACTTATCGAGCATAATGGAAAAGATGATTAACAACAGCGGTTCAGATTCAACCACAAATACTTCGGTTGCCATAAATTCCGCAGAATTTCAATATGGGTCGGCGGTTGGGGCGAGACGGACAGCGGAATGGTCCAATAATAAAGTGACTTTCGGAGATTCCGTTCTCTTTTATTTCGGCGAATATATCACTGGAATTTTCTTCGTTTTCGCGGTTTTTTGCTTTACCTTCATAGTTCCGGCGGCTATAGCCAAACCGGGGAAGATAATATCCAATATGATAGACAAATTATCGAAAAAGGCTCTTGATGTAATGGGAGCTCTGCTTGGCCTGATATTAGCATCGCCCCTGTTTTTGATTGTTCCAATTTTGATAAAACTCGACAGTCGAGGCCCAATTTTCTATACCCAGGATAGAGTCGGAGTTAATCGGCGGAAGCGGAATCGCCGCGCTTTTCGGGCCGATGTGGCCAGAAATAATCGTTCCGAAGATCGCCGGAGCCAGGATTTATTCGGCAAGCCCTTCAAAGTCATAAAATTCCGCACTATGGTTAATGATGCGGAAGTAAAATCGGGGCCGATCTGGGCCACGAAAAACGATGTGAGAATTACTCGTCTGGGACGGTTTATGAGAAAAACCAGGATTGACGAAGTCCCTCAGCTGATCAATGTGCTGATGGGAGATATGTCGCTGGTCGGGCCCAGACCGGAGCGTCCGTTCTTTGTTCGCGACCTTTCGGAAAAGGTTCCGGGGTATAAAATTCGCCTTAGAGTTAAGCCGGGCATCACGGGGCTGGCGCAGGTGAATAACGGCTATGATTCATCTTTGGAATCGGTCATGGATAAGGTCAAGAACGATATAACATATATTCGCACTTGGACGATTTTCAGTGACTTGAAAATTTTAATGAAGACGGTATTGGTAGTCATAACAGGCAAAGGGGCCTGTTAATAGAGACGGCTCATAATAGCCGCGCCCATCGGGTGCGGTTTTTTTATTCCTTGATTAGATATTCAAAAAATAATATCTTTCCCGATTATAATTAATGACAATAACATAATATTAGAGAGAACGGATATATGTTTTCCAAAAGGATTTTGGCGGCCGCCGTCTTCTGTCTTCTGCCTTTAATTGCGGCAGCGCAGGAAACCTCCCCGGGGGGAATCACCGTTGATTCCAGCCCGCCGGGAGCAGAAGTAAGCCTAATAGGCGTAGTTACACTAAACGGCCTGACGCCGGTCACTTTCGCGCAAGGATTGGAAGGGCATTTTCGGGTGGAGTGCCGGAAAATCGGTTACGAGACTTATAAGACATCGGTGTTTCTTCAGTCGGACAAAGCGGTGAATTTAACGGTTCATCTTCGAACCAAAACAGCATTCAAGGGGGCGGCCCGATCGCTGTTGATTCCGGGATGGGGGCAATCGTATTCCGGACAGAAAACAAAAGGGACCTTTTTTACATTGCTCGCGGTCGGCGCGATTTCATCGTTTTTTATTGCCGATGCCAAATTCAATGATAAGGAAGACAATTACAATAGCAGGCTGAATCTGTATAATTCGGCCACTCAATATAATGAGAAGCAGATTTTGTATGAGCAGTTGAAGGCGGCGCGCCAGGAAGCATATGATGCGGAGACAATCCGGCGGATTACCATCGGGGCGACGATCGCGGTCTGGAGCATAAATCTCATTGATATGATATTCTTCTTTCCGGAAGAACGAAGCAGTATGGTGGTTAATACCATCGGTTTTAAACCCGATTTGAATCAGGGCGGGGGACAGATTGTGTTGTCCCACCGGTTTTAGGAGGATACGACAATGAAAAAGAGTATTTTTCTTTTATTGGTCGCTCTCCTATCGCTGGGAGGATGCAGTCGTCATATCGATTCGCCGGATGTTCCCTTTAATTTGTCCGAGCAACCGCCGGTGCCGATCGGTCTGAAGCTATTGCATACTGTCGATGGATTGGATCTTTCCTGGCAGATTTCGGACAGCAGTGCAGTGCGGTATTTCAGGGTATATATCGCCGATTCGCTTGACGGCGCCTATCGTTTTCAAGACTCCACAACCGAATTCTCGCTGGTGATCGAGGGGCTTTCGGATGCGCAGGCTTACTATTTCAGAGTGGCGGCGGTGATTTCGGGTGCGGTGGAAGGGGAAAAGTCACAGGTTGTGGCATCGATTCCCGGTTTGTCGGCCGTCATTATCAACAATGAAGATAAATATACCAACTCTCAATCCGTCTCGCTGAGTTTTGTCGTGCCGGTGACAGCGTCATTGATGCAAATTTCGGAGGACTCTAATTTTGCCGGGGTAAATTGGCAGACCTATCGAGCGACGGTAAGCAAGGATTTATCATCGGGCGACGGTGTGAAGAGAATTTATGTTCGGTTTCAATTCGGTGACGGGTCGGCCTCGGAAAAACCTGTTTCCGACAGTATCATTCTCGATACCAGGGCTTTTATCGATTCGACCTATTTCACGACCTCCAGCCCGAATCCGGTGGCCGGCGAAGCCATAACTTTCTTTGTGGTCACCCATGAGAGCGGCGGAACGGCTTATATATCATTTACAGGTGTCAACCAATTAAATTTATTTGATGACGGCAGTAACGGTGATTTTGCCGCAAACGACGGCATATATAGCCGGCGTTATATTATTCCGTCCGATCTGGAAATTGTCAACGGTCTGGTGACCGGTCATTTCCAGGATGGGGCCGGAAACAATGCCGATAATCGCCCGGCCCTGACGCGCCTGAATATCATGAAGGCACCCGCGGCCGTGATGCTGGTTGCCACCGCGCAATCCTCATCGGTAATTCGCTTGTCCTGGTCGCAGGCGACCGATAATGATTTTGCTTCGTATCAGATATATCGCAGTACCAGTGCTACGGTCAATACCGGCTCGGATTTGGTTACCATAATAACATCGCGGTCGACCGTCACATATACCGATGAAAATCTGGAACCGGATATGATCTATTATTATCGTGTTTATGTTTTCGATAATACGGGCCTTTCCACGCCGTCCAATATTTCGTCCGATACAACGCAGGTTAATGTTGCTCCCGTGGCGGTCCGCCTGGCGGTTCAAGTCAGCGGGACCTCATCGATTTTGACCTGGACGATAAACGGCGACGATGATTTCGGGTCATATCAAATTTATCGCGGTACCGGCGCCGGCGTTACAGATTCCACGGCGACGCTATTAACTATTATTAACGAGCAGTCTACGGCGACCTTTACCGATACCCGGCCGACTACTTCAACGTACTATTACCGGGTATATGTATTTGATAAACAGGGGATGAGAACCGGCTCTAACGAAGTCGCGGCCCCTTAAGAAAAGGCGAGCGGTGGGATTTATAGCGAAATTGAACCGCCTGATAGGCCTCTTTGTATCGGCTTTCAAATTATTCCCCAAATTGACGGTATGGGGCCCGTTTATTGTATACGCGGTGCTGCAGCTGGCGCTCCTGCTTCTGTGTGCGTCATATGTGAAACCATCGATATACCCGATTTTATCACCATTGGTGGCATTACTCGGCCAGGGGGCCGAGGAGTTATATAGCCATTATCCCGGTCTGTACTACATGATGCCGCAAGTGTTTCAATGGGGAAAATTGTTTTTGGGATTTCTTTTTGAGGGATTGGCGGCCGGGATGACGGCGCTCTTATTCCTGCATTATTTCCAAAATCGGGATTCGGTTAAGACCAAAGTCTCGGCGGCTTTAGGGCGCTGGGGGCAACTTTTTTTAATTTGGGGATTAATAACATTATTGCTGGTATTGCTGAACCGTTTTATTCCGGCGGCGTTGGCCGGCTTTGTGAGCGGATCGCCTCGTCGCGGGGCGGCTTTGGATATTTTGATGCGGCTGATAACGGTTGCGGTTTATGCGGTTTTTGTCTATGCGGTTCCGGCGGTGGCGATAGAAAAAAAGTCGCTCTGGGGAGGAATTCGGTTATCGGTGGGTTATTTTGTCCGGTATCCGATTTTCACGTTTTTTCTGACTTTATTGCCATATCTTTTGTCAATACCGGTGAGCTATATAACGGCCAATAGCGATGTCGTCGTTTCCAAGTTTTCGCCGGAGTTGATTTTTTATGTCCTTCTCGTCGGCATAGTTATCGATATGATAATGAATTTCCTCTTAACCGGTGCGGTGGTAAAATTTCTGGTGGAGGAACGGGAGGGATAGAACCGGAGCTATCGGATTGAAGATGTTTTAAGGGAAGCGCGGATGCTTCCCTTTTTTATTGTTTCTAATTGAACCAAATCGTCAAGGCGGGCCCGATATTAATGCCGTTCAAATTATCAAGAGGGAAAAGGAGGGATAAAACCTGGTTTTGGCGATTTTCTTAGGGGTGATACCTAAATAAATCACGGTGGATTCCGATATCAAGAGTGACTATATGGATAATTATATTGTATGAAAAATATACTGATAGTTGATGACGATCCCGAAATCTCCCGATCGCTGGCCAACCTGTTCGACCCGCAGAGATTTCATTTTTATTTTCTTGATGACGGCCAGAATATGGTTGAGTTTGTCAAGGAGAAGGATGATGTCGATGTCATTCTCCTGGATGTTAATCTTCCGACCCTCTCCGGGCTGGATATTTTAAAACAAGCCAAAGTGGACGGAATCCAGTCGCCCATAATTATGATATCCGGTTTTGTATCGACGGAAAATGCGATTGAAGCGATGCGGGAAGGGGCCTATGAATATCTTACCAAGCCGTTTGAGATACAAAAACTGATCGATACGGTGAACAAGGCCACGGGTGTTGTCAAACATAAGGCGAATGCGGAAGCCAAGCCGGAGCCGGAGGCGGTCGAGATCGATGAGATTGTCGGAAAGTCATCGGAGATCGTTGAAATCGCCAAACTGGTGGGCCAGGTGGCCAAATCCGACGCCGCCATTCTAATATTCGGCGAATCCGGGACGGGAAAAGAATTAATTGCGCGGGCGATCCACCGTAATTCCCGCCGCCGCAATAAACCGTTTCTTTCGGTCAATTGCGCGGCTCTGGCCGAGACGCTTCTGGAGTCGGAGCTTTTCGGGCATGAAAAGGGCGCCTTCACGGGGGCCTATTTCAAGCGGCTCGGTAAATTTGAGCAGGCCAACAATGGCACGATTTTCCTGGATGAAATCGCCGATATGTCGCTGATGACGCAGTCAAAACTTCTGCGCGTTCTGCAGGAAAAGAATTTTGAACGGGTGGGGGGGAATGAGACAATCGAGGTCGATGTTCGGGTCATAGCCGCCACCAATAAATCACTGGTCCAATGCATGAAAGACGGTTCTTTCCGGGTGGATCTGTTTTACCGCCTAAAAGTCGTCTCCATTTATATCCCGCCGCTGCGGGAGCGCAAGAGCGATATTCCGCTTCTGGCGGAACATTTCGTAAAGAAATTTTCCCGGAATCTGGATAAGGAAATAAAAGGAATATCGCAAAAGGCGATGAATATGCTCATGAAATATGCCTGGCCGGGGAATGTCCGCGAATTGGAAAACAATATTCATACCGCCTGCGTGATGACAAAATCCGATATGCTGCAATCTGAAGATTTCCCGATTTTCTCCGAGCTTGATTCCAAAATTGAAATCGATCTGGACCATCTGCAGGAAGATTATGCCGAGATATTCAAGAAAATCATAGATCCGGTTCTGGCGAAATTGATTAACAGCTCGGAAGGGAAAATCTACTATTTTCTGGAATCGGCATTGGAAAAGGCTCTTATTTCATCTTGTCTCAAGCATTTCGGGTCCAATCAGGTTAAAACGTCCGAAATACTTGGCATTTCCCGCAATACCCTGCGGGATAGAATTTCCAAATACAATATCTATTAAAAATTATTGAATTCTCGGCCTCTCTATATAGAGTAATATGGGGCCGCAAAATTGATTCAAACTCAGCTTAATTATTGCGTAGTATTCTTGTTCTATGGGCCGACGGGAATATTCGGACGGGATTATTGTGCCGGATTTTTAGTTGACTCTTTTTCGAGTCCGGGGTATAATTGATGTCAAAAAAATAAGGGATATTGGAGGAATTCTAAAATGCGGACCAAAATAATTGCTTTGGCGGTAATCATCGTGATGTCGGCGGCGGTTTCTTATGCCGATTCATTTGGTTTGATTTCCGGAACATTGACGACGGCTGAAGCGACCGGCTTCGGCAATGGGTATCTGGGAGTATTCGGCGCTTTCGGCGATAATGCCAATTCCTTTTTTGGAACAGTCAGCTATGGCTTTTCCAATTATACCGACGGGCGGTTCAAAATTGGTTTCTCCGATCCCGACGGTCCCGGTTCCAATCCCAAAATATTCATTGCGTCCGACTTGAAATATCAATTCATGAATTATAATGACAAATCGCACAAGCAGCCGCTGGATATGGCGTTCGGCGGGCTTTTGGAATATGTAAATTATGATCCGTATTCTATCTTTCAACTGGGCGGGTACCTGCTCGGCTCCATTCCATATAGATTCAGCGGCGGAACCCGTTTGATTCCGTATGGGCGGGTCAATTTCCGTCTGGAGCGCGGTTCAGCATACGGTCATTCCGATTCGAATTTTGAGGCCGGACTGAATTTGGGAACCAAGTATGAATGGTCGCACGATATGAATATGTATGGAGAGCTTCAAATCGACGGCAATACCGGATTGTATCTGGGTATGGAATTCAGAGCTTTTTAAGCGACAATGGAATATTTCGATGAAGAAAGGTGCTCCGGTTCAGTCCGGAGCCTTTTTATATGAGTTATTTGCATGCGCTGATTTTGGGCATAATACAGGGATTGACGGAATTTCTTCCGGTATCGTCATCGGGGCATCTGGTTCTGGCGGAGCATTTTCTGAACGCCAAGATGCCGGGAGTCGATTTTGAATTGATTTTGCATATGGGGACATTGCTTTCGGTTTTGATTTATTTTCGGAAGCAAATATTAGGTCTGGTCAAGGCAATTTATACCCCGACGATGATAGAAGAACGAAAAATGATTCTATACTTAATTTTGGGAACGATTCCGGCCGGACTGGCCGGTTTCTTTTTGAAAGATTTATTCGAGAGAATATTCTCATCGCCATTAGTGACTTCAATATTTATGCTGATTACGGGCGTAATGCTGTTGTCCACCGCTCTGATGAAGATAGGTGACAAGGAGATAAATTGGGGGCGATCAATTTTAATCGGGATTGGGCAGGCGGTGGCGATTTTCCCGGGTATTTCCCGATCCGGAGCGACCATTTCAGTCGGCCTGTTCGCCGGGGTCAAGCCGGTCGCGGCGGCGGAGTATTCGTTCCTGCTTTCCATTCCGGCTATTGTCGGGGCCATTGTGCTAAAATCAAAAGAAATATTTTCTATTAATGCGGCACTCACGGGGCCATATCTTCTGGGGGCGGCGGTTTCTTTTATATTTGGACTTATCGCAGTCTACCTGCTTCTCGATATAATTAAACGAGGAAAGTTTCAGTATTTCGGGGTGTATTGTTTGATAGTGGGATTAATTGGGCTAATCCATTTTATGTAAGGTATGAAACGGATTCTGGTAATCAGGCTGGGGGCAATCGGCGATGTAATCCTGGCATCGCCGGCGTTATTAAATCTAAAATTGTCGTTTCCCGACGCCGCCATATATCTTCTGACACGGCCCAAGACGGCCGGAATTGCAAAGAGGTTTGCCGGGGTGGATGAGATAATTGAATTTCCCCAAAAGGGAGGTCTAATAGATCTTTTCAAATATGGCGAGCAACTTGATGCTTACGGTTTTGACTATGCCGTCGATTTGCACGGAAATATTCGTTCCAAATATCTGATGAAGCATATATCGGCGCCCGTTAAAGTTCAATATAATAAAAGACGCTGGGAGCGAGTACGCTCGGTAAGTCCGGGGAAAATGAAAGAGGTCAAGGAAGGTTCGCCACATACAATCGATCTCTACAATGACGCGGTGCTGAAATGCGGGGGGAAAATATACGCCCGGAGGCCAATTCTGACGTTGGACAAAGATATCCCGGTGGCCCGGTTGTTTGACAATGATTCCGCCACAATTGCCATTGCGCCGGGGGCGTCGTACCCAACCAAGCGCTGGCCGGCGGAGCGGTTTATCGCCTTTATGCAAGCCGCCTATGATAAACTGGACGCCAACATTCTGCTGATATTATCTCATCAGGAAAGGGGTATCGCGGAAGCCAAACATAATATCCCTCTTAATCGATTACGGATTCGAATAGACGCCGACCTGGTCGAATTGGCCAGTATAATTTCGGAGGCAAATCTCCTGGTGTGCAACGATTCCGGGCCGGCTCATCTCGGTTCGGCGGTCGGGACACCGGTGATGGCGCTATTCGGACCGACCCATCCGACGCTGGGATTTGCCCCCCGAGGATTAAAAGACGCCGTGATTCAGGTCGATGAATTTTGCCGACCCTGTTCGCTTCACGGCAAGACCCCCTGCTTTCGAGAGGAGCAGTTCTGTTTCACCAGAATCGGGGTGGAGGATGTTTTGGCCCGGGCCGAGGAGATGCTTCGGGGCAAGGGTCGGGGAGAAAGAGCCTTATTTATCGATCGTGACGGGACTCTTATAAAAGAAAAAGAATTCATAAAAGACGCCGCCGATATTGAACCTGAAACCGGTAGTGTCGAAGCCATAAAAGCGGCCCGAGCGGCTGGTTTTAAGATCATTGTCCTTTCCAATCAATCGGGGGTGGCTAGGGGATTTTTCACGGAGGACAATGTCAGGGCCATCAATCGTAGAATAGCGGAAATATTTCGCGCGGAAGGGGCGGAAATCGATGATATGTTTTATTGTCCCCATTTCCCCGGTGGCGAGGTGAACGAATATGCGATTGAATGCGATTGCCGCAAGCCGGCGCCGGGGATGGTTGAAGAAGCCTGCCGGAAGCACAATATTAATCCTTTCCGCTCTTTTGTAATAGGCGATAAATTGTCCGACATCAAGCTGGCGGCGGTGACCGGAGGAAGAGGGATTTTGGTCCGAACCGGCTATGGAGCAAATGAGGAAAAGCAACTGAGGAGGCTGAAATTGCCGTCGCCGGCGGCGATTACCGAAAATCTGTTCGAAGCCGTAAAATATATATTGGAAAAGCGGAATTTCTGAAGCGATGATAATCAAAGCGGCATATTACGAAAAGTTGGACGAAAATAAAGTCCGATGCCATCTTTGCCCGGCGGAATGTATCCTGACGGAGGGGAAAGTCGGCATTTGCGGTTCCCGTTTCAATCGGGGCGGCAGGTTGGTGACCGATAATTTCGGGGAACTGGTAACGGCCTGTTATGATCCGATAGAGAAGAAACCGCTATATAATTACCATCCCGGATCGGTGATATTTTCCACCGGGGCCAACGGGTGCAATTTCAGTTGCGATAACTGCCAGAATTGGGAAATTTCGCAAACCAAAGTGGCAACCCATTATGTTTCCCCGCCGCAATTGGTGGAGCTGGCCGGTCAGAATAATTCAATCGGTGTCGCTTATACTTATACAGAGCCGTTAATCTGGTTTGAATATATCATGCAGGCGGGTCGTCTTATAAGAGAGGCCGGGTTAAAAAATGTTTTGGTCAGCAACGGCTATATCAATCGGGAGCCGCTGGAGGAACTTCTGCCCTTGATTGATGCGGCCAATATTGATTTGAAAGGTATGAAACCGCGCTTTTATAAAACGGTCTGTAAGGGGAAATTGGAGCCGGTATTGGATAATATCCGCCGTTTCCATGAGGCCGGTGTCCATTTGGAACTGACCAATCTGGTGATTCCGGAATTGAATGATGCCGATTCCGATTTCGAGAATCTGACCGATTTTGTGGCGGGGATTTCGCCGGCCATTCCGCTCCATTTTTCGGCCTATTTCCCGACTTTTAAAATGAAAAATCCTCCCACCCCTCCGGAGACCCTGCTGCGGGCCTATGAAATTGCCGCAAAGAAACTCCAATATGTCTATCTCGGAAATATGCGCTTGCCCGACAAAGCCGATACATATTGTCCGAACTGCCATGCCTGTTTGATTAAACGTCAGGGATACTCCGTCAATATTATCAATCTTCGCAACGGCAAATGCGGCGCTTGCGGTTATGCGACGGGAATAACATAAGCATATGGAGTGGAATATTACAGCGCCCTCCTTTTCCGCCGATATAGAATACAATAGGAGAACGGTTTTAATTTAAACGGACGGCGGCGGAGTGCGCCGTGGCGGTGGTATTGTTTTTTCCTGAAAGACTTCTTACATTTTTAATCGATGATTATGAAACGAAGAAGTGAATTATTAAAGAACCTGTTGGCCGTCGCTTTGATTCTATTGGGCCTTCCCTTATCGGGCGCGGCCCAATTTTATTTCGGCAAGAATAAGGTTCAATATACCCATTTCGACTGGCAGGTGATGGAGACGGAGCATTTCCGGATATTTTTCTATATTGAAGAAGAAAATTTGGCCAAGATCGCGGCTCGTGTCGCCGAGGACGGGTATCGGCTCCTGGCTTCGCGATTCAAGCTTGAAATCTATACCCCGACCCCCCTTATAATTTACAGTTCCCCCAATTATTTTTCGCAGACCAATGTCACCCAGTCGCTCCTGCCGGAATCGGTGGGCGGATTTACGGAATTTTTGAAAGGTCGCGTGGTGGTCCCGTTCCACGGTTCCTATTATGATTTTGAACATGTCATCCGGCACGAATTGGTGCATGTATTCACCCTGTCAAAATTGGAATCGGTCATGACCCGGCAGACTTATTTTCGAATGGCCCCGCCGCCGCTCTGGTTCATGGAAGGACTGGCGGAATATTGGTCAACGTCGTGGGACACGGAAGCCGATATGATTTTGAAAGATATGGTTCTGGCCGGACGGTTGTATTCAATTCCGCAGTTTTATGAAATATCGGGCAGTTATTATATGTACAAACTGGGGCAATCGGTCTGCCAGTTTATTAACGATGAGTATGGTTCGGATAAGCTGGTGATGCTGTTTGAGAATTGGTGGAAGGGCGACGATTTCGATGCCATTGTGAAACTGACTTTAGGGGAGCGATTGGAAGAAGTCTCGCATAAATGGGAATACAGTTTGAAGAAGCGCTATTTCCCGCAAATGAAAGATCGCGATCTGGCGGATCAGGAAGCGCACCAGTTGACGAGGAGCGGCTACGCGGTCAAGGCGGTGCCGATCAGATTGACCGACGGCTCCGAAGCGGGGGACTGGATTATATACAAGGCCAATAAACTGGGATATTCGGGGCTTTATATGATGCCGCCGAGCGGCGACAAGCGGAAAATCAAAACCCTGCTAAAAGGCGAGCGATCGGCGTCTTTTGAATCATTGCACCTGTTGCAGAGCGGAATCGACGCCAACGATTCCGGAGAGATTCTTTTTTCATCCAAATCGGAAGAAAACGACGTTCTCTATCGGTACGATATAGAGCGGCAAAAGGTTTTGGAAAAATACGAATTAGGCGGTATCGCCACCATCATGTCGCCGCGTTTTTCGCCGGACAACCGGCGGGCGGTTTTCAGCGGAACGACCAAATCAGGGATATCCGATATTTATATAATTGACCTGACCACGGGCAAAGCAAAAAAAATCACGGATGATTTTTATTATGACCTGGATCCGGCTTTTACCGGCGACGGGGATTCGATTATTTTCGCTTCGGATCGATGTTCCGAGGGGGATGCCGGCGCAATAAATCTTTTCAAGGTGGCGGCCTCGGGAGGGAGCCCGCTGCCGGTTACATCGGGAAAATGGCGCGATATCAATCCGGAACCGACCGAGGAAGGATTATATTTTGCGTCGGATCGGGACGGTTCGTTCAACATATACCGTCAAAACAGGGATAGTACAATTACGAAAATAACCAGCCTGTTGACCGGCGCTTATGACCCGCGATTGACGCCGGACAGGAAAAATGTCACTTTTTCCGGATATCAAAATTTCAGCTTTCATATATATCGTATTCCTGTCAACGACAGCC
>CALMKK010000235.1 GCA_937867135.1 uncultured candidate division Zixibacteria bacterium | reverse complement strand
CGGCAGGAATACGATACTAAATCAGAAATGATTTCCCGGCGGTGAGCGTTTGAGAGGCTCGCCGCCGATTTTTTTTTAAGGATTTCGCCGGTCGCGGATATGACAACCGCGGCAGAGCTCGGTGGCCTCGTCAAACCCGGCGGCAAGAGCGGTGGGACCGGAAGTCAAGGAATGACAGGTTTGACATTCAATGCGGCTTTCAAAAAGATGAATTCGGGGATCGACATCCCCACGGACCAGATACCCCCCGGTTCCGGAATTTGCCACGACCGGAATCCCCAAGGGATGACTTTGGTGCTCGCTGAAGCGGGGCATATTCGAAACATTTACCATATTTGGATCGACCATCGAATTTTTGGCGTGGCACAAAAGACAGGCTTCTGAGGGGGATAAATGGGCCAGATATTTGTAATCAAAATGAAACAACTTCGCGGCAGCTCTATGACCGCCGGATAATTTGGTCAGGTCCATTTGGGCGCCGTGGCAATTCCCGCACAGATTCGATAAATTGCGGCCGGAATAATCAATTTGGAATTGCTTTTCTCCGGCCTTTATCTCGGCCTGCTGATGAAACAGATGGCAATCAAGGCAGGAGCGGGTGTTATCGGAATGGAAATTTAACGCCAGTGAGGCATTTTCGCCGGAGATGACTTGATGGCAGGAACGGCACCGGTCATTAATGCTATTAATATTGAAACCTTCGTTATTTAACTGGGCCATCATCTCATGGCAACCGCTACAGGGGATACGACCGTGTTCACCCGGCCGTTCCTGGCCGGTCCGCGCCGGGTAGAACTGGAAGAGAACGACACTGGCCGCAAAGAATAAAAAGGCCCCTATTTTGCTGAGCGCCGGCATAATTCTCATATGACTATATTATCGGCAGGACGGCCGGTTTTCTACTGCGCGACGGGCGAGTGAAATGACGGGATGTAAAGAATCGGATCGGGACTTAATTTAAAAATGCCGAAGGGGGGATTTGAACCCCCACGCCTTGTGGGCACTGCGCCCTGAACACAGCGTGTCTGCCAATTTCACCACTTCGGCATAATTCAAGCCCAAATATATTCATATTCTTTCGCAGGGCAGTAGGTTTTTATTCATTGTTCATCTTTTCCCTTTAAATCAAACCGGCCGCCCTTTTGGATAGACTATTATTTGACATTGGCATTCCGGCATATTAGACTATACCGGATGAATGTCTCTAATATTGTCTCTATTCAGTCATTGAAAAGATTGGTGGCCCGAACAGATTTAACCGTTCTGGCGGTTTTCATCTTCGCACTGACCGTCAGACTCGCCTATTTCGCTGTTATTCTCCCCCATTCGCCCATTGACAAACTTGCTACAGTCCCGCCCGATACCAGAATTTACATGCAATTGGCGACAGATTTCCATAATTTTTCCGCAACCAACGAGCGCAGTCTCTATATGGTAGGGTTTGGCTACGGTTTGTTCTTGGCGATAATTTTCTTTCTAACAGCCAAATCACTGCTTGCCACTCTAATTATTCAACTGGCGGTTGGCTCTCTGGCAACCGTTTATATTTATAAAATCGGCCGGCGGCTGTCGGGCAATGCAGCATTAGGGCTCATTGCCGCGGCACTGAATGCTTTATCGCCGACCTCCCTATCACTGGCGACATCGTTTCTATCGGAAACCATTTTTTTTGCCGGCATGGTATTTCTGATCCATCTCTTGACAGGCTTAATTGAATCGCCCAATGGCAGGAAATGGATTTTATTGACATTGGTGGTTGTCTATTCAACCTTCACGCGGTCGGTCGGTCAATTTTTGCCTTTGGTCATTATTGGCCTTTTCATCGTCATTCCGGGGCGGTTTTTTGCGGCCGCCAAGAGAACTCTGATCAAAGGGGCGTTTATTTCGATGACCGGGGCGATAGTAATTATTTCTCTGTGGGCATTTCGCAATTACCTGGTCGATGGGGTCTTCACTGTAGCGGGGACCGGCGCCGGAGCGGCGGCATCATATCTGGGGACACGGGTCGCGGCCGCGCGATCGGATTCCTTAACCATTCAAGATTATGCCGTAATATTCAAAAAAGAAAGGGATGAATGGCTGAAAGACGACCGCAATTCGCTAAAAGAATATAATGTCTGGAGCGCGCGCAAACTGCGGCAACTCATAAGTGAAGATCCTTTGTCGTTCGCTCAAGCGTACCTGGTCACAATCTGGGAAAATATGACGGCTTTAGATATTATTGCGCGTTTGAGATTTCCTCGGGAAGAAAAGAAAATAACGCAATTATTTGAGCAAATTAAAAAACTTAGGCTCAATATAGTGCCTGTTTTCCTGGCCTTGCTGGGTTGGATTATTCTTATCAGGCAGGGGAAAGTGTCATGGGCCATTATTCTGGCCTCCCTTTATGTATATTTCGCTTTGATTTCCGGTTTTACAGCTCGCCAGGGGTCCCGTATTTTTTACCCTGCCCAAGCCGCCGGAGTGCTATTGATGGCGACGGCCATATATTACCCATCGATTGCCGGGATGAAAAAGTTGGCTCGACTTTGGGAATTTCGGGCGCGCCAATATATGATTTCGGCCGCGGATGTCGTAAAAAAGTTTATTTATTATCCGAATCAAATGCTGCAGGCGGCTCCTTTGACTTACAAGCGCTTTCTGATTTTTCTCGTTTTGCTTCTTGCACTCGTTTTGATATTTTTCATCATAATTATTCCCGCGTTCCAAAAGCCCATTTATATGCAGGTCGGACCGCAAGGGGGCGTCAATTTTGGAGATCAAATTATTCTGACCCAAATCCGTTTGGAAGAAAAAAACGGCGAAACCCGGGCCTTGCTTTTTGATTTCTATGACACCGCGACGATTGCCGATGATTACCGCATATATCTTCACTTACAACCATTTGGAGGCGGGAAAATGATCAATTATGATTTTGCCCCGTATCCGCCGGTACCGTTCTGGCATCCTTACGAAATCTATTCCCAGAGGAGGGAGCTTAAAATTGCGCCGGGTCGATATAAAGTCACCATGGGAGTATTTTACAATATCCAGAAGTACTTGGGAAATCCGATTGCTTTTGATATTATCATTAAATAGAAAGACTGCCGTTCCAATTTGGCTCAGGAACAAAAAAAGCCCGGAATGACCGGGCTTTAAACTATCAGCAGTTTTATTAATTCAAATAGGCTCGTAAGGAGCGGCTGCGCGAGGCGTGCCGCAGGCGGCGGATCGCCTTCTCCTTGATTTGCCGCACCCGTTCCCGGGTCAGAGAAAAGCGGGCCCCGATTTCCTCAAGCGTGAGAGCTTTTTCATGGTTCAGTCCGAAATAAAGACTGATAACTTCAGCTTCGCGCGCCGTGAGAGTATCGAGCGCTTTTTCGATTTCCAGTTTCAGCGATTGATCGAGAAGCTCCTCGTCCGGCGCCGGCTGGAATTCATCCTCGAGAATGTCGATCAGGGAATTATCTTCCGAGACCGAAAACGGGGCATCGAGCGAAAGATGCGAATTGGAAATTTTCAGGGTATCGGACACTTCCATCTCCGACAAATCGAGCTCCCGCGCGATTTCATCGGGCGATGGCTCACGTCCCAAATCCTGTTCCAGCGAACTGGAAATTTTTCCGATTTTATGAAGCGTTCCGACGCGGTTCAGAGGGAGACGGACAATCCGGCTCTGTTCGGCCAAAGCCTGCAGGATGGCCTGTCTTATCCACCAGACGGCGTAACTGATGAATTTAAACCCGCGGGTTTCGTCAAACCGCTTGGCCGCCTTAATAAGACCGATATTCCCTTCGTTGATAAGATCGGCCAGGGATAAACCCTGATTTTGATACTGTTTGGCCACCGAGACCACGAAGCGGAGGTTGGCCTTTGTTAAGGATTCAAGGGCTTGTTTATTGCCTTGCCTGATTTGTTTGGCCAACCGAACTTCTTCCTCGGCGGGAATAAGGGGAGTCTCCCCTATTTCACGGAGGTACAGATCCAGGGACCTGTCTTCGTCGCGGTACTTTAGAGATTGTTTAGCCACGATGAATTTCAACTCCTATTGAAAATGATACGCTATAAAGCGTTCCCATTCTAGCACCCCTTTTCACGGCCGCACGGCCTTGTACTCGATTGATCCGGAGGGATCAACCACCAGGAATGGAATTGCTGTTTTCCTTGCCTTAAGGCTTTCGGCCTCTATATTCAAGTCATCCAGATTCTTTATTTCTACATTGTCGATCGAGGTGATAATCGAGCCGGGATGAATACCGGCCTGATCGGCCCGCGAATTTCTGGTTACCCGGTTAACCAATACCCCCGGCAAATAATCGATGCCGATTTGCTGGGCAATTTCCGGCGTGAATGTCAAAAGCTCCATTCCCAGCCAGCTCAAAACTCCGGGCGTGGCGGGCTGAAATTGCGAGGCATGAGCTTTCCGATACGCTTCACTATCCACAATCGTCGGAGAAACGGTAAGATGCTCCTTGCCCCGCACCAGTTCGATGGTAGAGGTCTTGTCTTTCGGGGCGGTGGCAATCATGACCATCAACTGACCGGCATCGTTAACATCCTGATCGTTGAATTTGACCAGCACATCGCCTCTTTTAATTCCGGCCTGATCCGCCGGCGAGCCATTGAAGACGGAATCTACATAAACGCCGCGCACCGCCTCCAAACCGAGCCGCTTGGCCTGAGCCTCGGTAACATCGAGCAAAATAATCCCCAGCCAGCCGGTCGAGATATGACCGGTGGCAATAAGGTCGGGCACGATAGCACGCGCCAGATTTATGGGAACCGCAAAGCCGATTCCTACCGAACCGCCGGAGGGGGTTGAAATAGCGGCATTGACACCGACCGCTTCACCCTTAAGATTTAAAAGCGGGCCGCCCGAGTTACCGGGATTAATCGAAGCATCGGTCTGAATATAATCCTGATATCGAGGCGACTCATCGCCAAAGCGCAGGTTGGTCCGACCCTTGGCCGATATGACGCCGACCGTGACCGTCCGATCCAGACCCTGTTGCGGGAACGGGTTCCCGATGGCAATGGCCCAATCGCCGACTTTTATCTGGTCCGAATTGCCGAATGGGATATAAGTAATTTTCTCTTCGGGCTTTACTTTCAGCACGGCCAAATCGGTTTGCGGATCGGCCCCGACGATCTGGGCGTCGTATTGGTATCCGCTGGAAGTTCGCACCAGCACTTTGCTGGCGCCGTTGACGACATGATTATTGGTCAGTATATATCCATCGGAGCGGAAGAAAAATCCGGAGCCGTACGAATAGGCCGGCCCCTGCGGAACTCCGAAGAAATGGTAAAAGAAATCGTTGCTGCCGACCTGCTGAGGAACTTCGGCGGCAATATTAACCACCGCATCCTTAACTTTGTCCACCACCGGCACAAAGGGCGAATGAAATTCGCCGTCGGTAGTCTGTACCGTCGGAAAAGCGCCGAACGTAGTGGTTGCGGTCGATTTTTTAGACAGGTCAAGATTAGAGGCCAGAATTACCCCTAAAATGGTAAAGACAACCGCCACCAGCCCCAAAGAAATATAGCGACCGGGAATCCCGGCAGGAAAATGAATCCTCCCTTTCAAGGGACACCTCCAAGCAATATAGCCTTTTATTATACGCCGCAAAAACTTAGGTGTCAAGGAAAATTTATTTTATTTTTAATCGACCCCTAATTTTTGTCTTCATTCTAACGTTTATACCTTAAAAATTGTTCTCTTGTTTCCAAATTCTTAGGCGATAGTGACTTCAATCGCCGGAAAATCACATTAATGCCGTCCCGGAGCACGGACATTGACTTTGCCTTTTGAAAAAGTTAGATTTCGGCCAATGAACGAATCAAAAGCCCGACAACTCCTTGTAAAATATGGCCGGCTGGTTTATGAAAGCGGATTTGTCGCCGGAACCGACGGCAATCTCTCGATGCGCCTGAAAGATGGCTCGATATTGATTACTCCGGCCGGCAGGGCCAAAGGTTTTATGGCGGAAGATGAAATGGTTGAGGTCAATCTTAACGGCAAAATCGTGTCTCAGAAAGGGCGGCCATCGTCGGAATTATTGATGCATCTGGCGGTATATAAAAAGAGGCTCGATATCAATGCCTGTTGCCACGCCCATCCGCCCTATGCGACCGCCTTTTCCGTGCTGGGACGGCCACTTCGGGCCGGAGTGCTTCCCGAGGTAATATTATCGGTCGGCGCTATTCCGCTGACCGAATATGCTCCGCCGGGAACGGAGGCGGTCCCGAAAGCGCTGGAAAAATATATCGAAAATAACCAGGCGTTTATTCTGAAAAATCACGGAGTGCTGACGGTTGGTGCGGATATGGAAGAAGCATATAATCGGATGGAAACGGTTGAACATTACTCCAAAATAATCTATATTGCAGAAACCAGAGGGAAGCTCAATATTCTCGACAATGAAGAAATCCGCCGCCTGGAAGGAATCAGGCGGGCCAAATTACGGGAAAAGGAATGATCAAGAAGATTATTCTCGATAAAGCCGACCGGATCTATCATTTTCCTTTTGATCCGGAAGAATATTTTCCGAAGCGAACGATCGCGGTGCGGGAAAAGAGTCTTGCGGTGATCGACCTCGGTCATTTTCGATGGCCGGGAGTCATTCCGGAAACCGGCGCCGATATGCAAATGGCTACCGGCGATGATTTTCTCAAATTGAAAAAAATACTTTCCGACTGGCTCAAAAAAGAATGCAATCTGAAAGTCAATCCGCGTCGGGAGATATATATCGGGCACGGGATTCGTCGAATCATGCTGGATCTCAACCTGGCCTTCGTTGAAACCGGCGATATCGTTCTATGCCCGGAGCCGGGCATGCCGGTTTATCGAAAGAATGTCATATGTGCCGGCGGGGTGCCAGTATCCTATACTCTCTCAGAAAAAACGAATTATAAACCATCCCTGAAAAGAATTGCCGCAAAACTGGGGAAAGCGGCGCGGATAATGATTCTGAACAATCCCCACAATCCGCTCGGCTCGATCCTCGATGAAACGGAGCTGGAGGAATTGGTGCGGATGGCGTCCAAGGAAAATCTGTTTATCGTCAACGACGCCGCCTATTGTTCGCTGACTTCGGACAAATATATTTCGCCGCTGTCGATTCCGGGCGGGGATCGGGTCGCCGCCGAAATTTTCTCTATTCCCTTTGCTTTCGGTCTGGGGCCGTTACCGTTCGGATTCGCGGTAGGCTCATCGGAAATAATCGCCGGATTGGAAACGATCGGGCGCGCGACCGGCCTCTTTATTCCCAAAGGCTGGATTGAGCTGGCGATAAAAGGAATCGAAAATTTCCCCGACGCCGGTTTGAAAGAAACCCGGAAAAATATTCAGCAATCGCGACTGGCGGCCCGGGAAATGGCGGAGGAAATCGGATGGAAAAGTTTTAGCGGCGACGGTTCGCCGTTTATCTGGCTGAGAATTCCCCGACGGCGGCAATCATCGGCCTTCGCGGCGGCCCTCTTGCGCCGTCGAAAGATTCTCACTCTGCCCGGAACGGCCTTCGGAGAAAGCGGTGAAGGGTACCTGCGACTTTCCCTGACAGCCTCGGCCGAAGATTATCGTGCGGCAAGGGAAAGGTTAACCGGAACGAATATCATTAAAAAAGGAATCAGGGAGCGGTAAACATGGATGTGATTAGATTGAAAAATATGGTATTTTACGGGTACCATGGGGTCACCGCCGCCGAAAAGGAAACGGGACGGCGGTTCGAGGTCGATTGCGAACTGGAAGCCGATCTGGCCCCGCCGGGGGAATCCGATTCCCTCAAAGACACGGTCGATTATGAGGCGGTTTATCAGAAAATCCGCGGCATAGTCGAAGGAAAAGCGTTTTCATTGGTTGAAAGTCTGGCCGTATCGCTGGCCAATGAAATACTGAATGAATTTCCGGTTTTTCATGTGACAGTTCGAGTGCGCAAGATTATCCCGCCGATAGCCGGGAATATCGATCATATAGAAATCGAGGTCAGCCGTCAGCAACCTGACCCGTCCAAGATAATTGCCGATAATTCGAACTAAGGAAGGAGATTAATATGAAGAGCACCGTATATCTCGCATTTGGTTCCAATCTCGGCGACCGGGAGGGAAACCTCTGCAAAGCCTGTGAAATGGTATCCGATATGGAGGGGTTCGAGTTAATCGAATGCTCCCCGATTTATATCAATCCGGCCATGGAAATGGCCGAGCCGGCTCCCGGCTTTCTCAATATGGTGGCCAAAGGGGAATATATATACCGGCCGCTGGAGCTTCTCAACCAGATTGAATTAATTGAAAAGAAGCTGGGGCGAACCGACAAGGGAGGGTACAAACCGCGGACCATTGATATCGATATTCTTCTTTTTGGAAAAGAGGCTATTGAAAACGAACGTCTCGCGGTGCCCCACCCCAAATTGACCCTGCGTCCGTTTTATCTGGTTCCGCTCCTGCAGATCGAACCGGAGCTGGTGCATCCGGTCACGGGCGAGAAGTTGGCGGCCTGTCTCAAAGAAAACGACCAGGCGCAGATGATTTTGTACAAGGATAATTTATTCCGTCATGTCTGAGCCTAAATATATCGCCATTGAAGGCGTCATCGGGGCCGGGAAAACGACCCTGGCGCGGCTGTTGGCCGAGGAAATCGGCGCCGAATTGCTTCTGGACGAAGCGATGAATAATCCTTTTCTGGTCGATTTCTATAAAAATCCGAAACGGTATGCCCTTTCGGCCCAGCTCTATTTTCTTTTGACCCGGTATCAGCAACAACAGGGGCTTTTGGTGCATGATTTATTCGCTCAGAAAATCGTGGCCGATTACTCATTCGCCCGCGACCATATTTTCGCATCGGTCAATCTGGCCGGGCCGGAACTATCGGTGTACGAAAAAATTCTGCCGCTTCTGATTGCACATATCCCCAAACCGGATTTAACTATTTATCTTCAGACCGGCACGCCGGTTTTGCGGGATAGAATTCATAGACGCAATCTCTCTTTTGAAAAAACCATTGACGACGACTATCTCAATCAACTCAACGAGGCTTTCAATTATTTCTTCTTCCATTACGAGGAGAGTCCGCTTTTGGTGGTCAAGACCGATGATATCGATTTCGTGCATAATTCCGATGATTTTCGGAATATCGTGGAAATAATAAAAAAGCCGGTGTCGGGGAAAAAGTATTATGTCCCGACCGGGAGTAATTCCTGATGACAGATACCAGCGTTCGCAAAAAAATGACGGTCACCCGTTTTGTCGACAAGAAGACCCGCGGCGAAAAAATCGCGGTCCTGACCGCTTACGATTATTTCATGGCCAAAACCCTGGACAGAGCCGGAGTCGATTCAATCCTGATCGGCGATTCGGTGGGAATGGTTCTCTATGGCGAAAAGAGCACCCATCCGGTGACGATGGAGATGATGCTGGCGCATGTAAAGGCGGCGGCACGGGGCACGCAGTATGCGCTGGTTATCGCCGATATGCCGTTTATGTCGTATCAACCGTCGCTGGAAATGGCGATTGCCAATGCCGGAAAGTTTATTCAGGAAGCGCGAGCCGAGGCGGTGAAACTGGAGGGCGGCATCGAAATGGCCGCCACGGTTAGGCGGATAGTCGAATGCGGGATACCGGTGATGGGGCATATCGGAATGACGCCGCAGTCAATCAATCGTTTCGGCGGGGCCAGAGTGCAGGGGAGAAAAGAGGAGTCGCGCCAGTATTTGATTGAATCGGCGCAGGCGCTGGAAGAGGCCGGAGCCTTTTCAATGGTGCTAGAGTTGATACAGGCCGATACGGCCGCCGAAATCACGGCGGCGGTTCATATCCCGACGATTGGTATCGGGGCAGGTAGAGACTGCGACGGGCAAGTGCTGGTAATAAATGATATTTTGGGCTTGTATGATATCTATACTCCGAAATTCGTGCGGCGCTATGTCGATTTGCCGCCGCTGATTGAAAAAGCGGCCCGGGAATTTGTGGCCGATGTCAAAAGCGGCTCATATCCGAACGATGACGAATCATTTCTGAAGAGAGAATAAATTCGGGGGGAAAAAAAATTGCTGTGGGTCTGAAATTCAAGTGTTCAACATGCCGTAAACCTGTGATCAGCGGCTATTTGAAACGGGGCGAAATCATGGCCTGTCCCCATTGCGGGGCGCTGGTGACCATCCCCGATTTCGCCACTGAAAGCGATGAGTCGCCGTCGATTCGCTCTCAGCGTGGACCATCCTTGTCACAGGAGCAGATTAAGCCGGAGTTAAAATTGACGGAACGCGAGGATCTTGTGCCGGTCTGTCCCTATTGTGAGGCTTCGTTGAACGAGATTTATACTCGGACCAAAGGGATTCCGTTTATCTCCGCCGATAATACGGTTTATTTTTGCCCCCATTGCCTGAAGGTGCTCGGCTTCGGCAAGAGCCGAATGGGGTGATGGCGCCTATTGAATGCGAGTATTATGCTCCAGTGGAATGAATATATAAAAATCTTTGTCGCGGTTCTGGTCATTATCGACCCATTCGGGGCCATTCCGGTCTTCTTGAGCCTGACCGGGCATAATACCCAGGCCGACCGCAAGCATATTGCCCGTATCGCGGCCCTCGCCACCGCCATAATTCTCATCGTCTCCAGCATTTTTGGCAATACCATCCTGCATTTCTTCGGTATCAGCATGGCCTCGTTTCGGGTGGCGGGAGGAATTTTGCTACTATTTCTCGGTATTGCGATGATGCATGCCCAGCAAAGCCCGACCCGTCACACCCCGGAGGAAGATTTGGAAGCGGAAAATAAAGAGAGCATCGCGGTGGTGCCGATGGCGATGCCGCTTCTGGCGGGACCGGGAGCAATAAGCACGGTGATAATCTATTCGCAGGAAGCGGCGGGCTGGGGGCACAAAGGGATTTTGATTGCCAGTTGCGTGGTGGCCGCCCTGATTCTCTGGATTACGATGCTTCTGGCGATACCATTGAGCCGGGTGCTCGGCCGGACCGGCATAAATATCATGACCCGCGTGATGGGTTTGATTCTGACGGCCATTTCGATTGAGTTTATAGCGACCGGATTACTGCAATTATTTCCGGGACTGAGCGCATAGCATAAAGCCGGTCTTTCCCCTTTATTAATAAATTCGAATGGAATTGCTTCTCCCCCGAATGAATTCTGCTTCGGGAGTGCAGTTATGATTTTCGAAAGATTTTTATAGCCGCCAAAAGCTTCTTGTAGAAATTATTTTTATGAGACGGTTTTCCCGCCTGCGCGGAAATTTCCAAGGGAGTATGATTGCTGGAGATGCTGTGGCTGAATTCCTCCCAGTCCCTGATAAATTCTTCGACGGCGCGATACCGCTGGGTGGTGCGAATCGCCAGCAATTTGGATAATATATCATGCAAGGTGGAAGGAATGGTCTTCTGAAGGTTTCCCAGAAATAATTTTCCGGCCCGGTCGTAAATCGGGTTTTTGCCGAAAAGCATCTGATGCAGAATAACGCCCATGGCATAAATATCTCCCTGCCGGCCGTTGCGCCGCTCCGGGGCGATATACCAGTTCTTTTCGGCCATATTGTAATGCGGCGGCAGACCGAAATCGGTCAATTTTATTTTATCTTCTTTCGTGAAGAGAATGTTCGACGGCCGCAGGTTGCCGTGAACGATATTATTCTTATGAACAAAGTCCAGTCCCTCGGCCACCTCGGCCATTATCTCCATCGCCTTGTCGTAGGCATATGGTTTGATCATCCGGTCGGCCAGAGAACCGCCGGGAGCATATTCGGTCATGACAATCAACCGCCGGGCGTCGCCGCCCGCCCCGATGATATTGATAATGTTCTTATGTTTCAGGCTGGCTAAAATTCGGGATTCTTTCAACCCGGCGCCCGACTTTTCATTTTTCTTGATAATATAGAGCTCGCGGGTTTCTTTGTTTTCCACCAGAACTGTGGAACTGAATTTGGAATCGCGGATGGTATCCAGATACTGGCACTTGCCGATAAGATTTTCTACCCCGGTAATATCACCCTTGAAAATTGTCCCGCCCCGGGCCCGTCCGGAAATAACATTCAGCAAATCATTTTTCAATTCCACCGCCATCTGATATCGATCCGCCGGATCTTCGGCGAGACATCGCGCCACGATATCGTCGAATCGCTTGGAAACCGAAGCGTTGACTTCCGAGGGAAGTTTGAACCGTCCGCACGGCCGTTTCCCGGTCAGAATTTCATATATCATGACGCCGATAGAAAAAATATCGGCCGTGAGATCGACATTGGTGGAACTCTCCCGTTGTTCGGGGGACATATAGGCGATGGTTCCCATAATTATATCGGATTTGGTGTTTTCCTGCTCGCCCTTATGGGGAATCCGGGCGATGCCGAAATCGGCCAGAAGAGCATTGCCGTTTTTGTCAATTAATATATTGGCCGGTTTGATATCGCGGTGAATCACGCCGTTCTTATGGGCATAATCGAGCCCTTTAAGAATCATCACGATAATTTCCAGCTTATCCTGAATGGAATATTTGCTGTCGCCGATTATTTCTTTGAACGAAGTCCCGTCGACATGCTCCATCACAAAGTAGTACCGCCCGGCGGAAATGCCTTTATCGATGACATGGACGATATTGGGATGATTGAGGGCGGCAATGGTATTGGCTTCACGGTCAAAACGGCGGACAATATCGGGATCGCCGATTAAATCGGGGAACAGAATTTTTATCGCCACATGGCGTCCCAGCGATTTCTGGCGGGCCTTGTAAATTTCGGCTATTCCCCCCTGCCCGATTTTTTCGATAATTTCGTAATCTTCGATCTCGGGCGGGGCGTCTGTTTTTATATCCAACTGCATAAATTTCAAAAAAATATGAGGAACCCCATAGTCGGCGGTATCCTCATATTTAGTCGGCAGGAGGGGACTAAAATTTTATTTCATTAGTAGCATCTTTCTGGTTAAATCACCATTATCGGTGGACAGACGATAAAAATAAATCCCGCTGGGAACCGCCGTGGCGTCCCAGGTAACATAGTGAACGCCCGCCGGAAAATCGCCATTTACCAGAGTTATGACCTTCTGTCCCAACAGGTTGAAGACATTCAGCCGAACCGCGCTTCGGGCGGGCAAGGAAAAAGAAATGGTGGTCGTCGGATTGAAAGGATTGGGGTAGTTTTGCCCTAATTCCAGGGTTTCCGGGAGTAACCCCTTTTGCCCGTCCTGAATATCGGTGGTGTGGCGAATTTCCACCAGACCGGGGATGAAATTCGGGACGGTCGTAATAATGCCGTCCTCATCGCTGAATTCCAGACGGGTCCAGACATGATAAAGAGAGTCATTATAAGTAAAAGTGGAATCATGATATAAAGAATCAATCTGGACGGTGGTATTCGGGGCCGAGGCGGAAGCGGTAAAATAGAGGGTGGCGATCAATCCGGAATCTTCGGTAATGGCCGGCAGTGGAAACACGATGGCCGGGATATATGACAGCTCGATTTTCTGTCCCTGAATAATGTTATACCCTTCCATATCGGTCTTTTTCAGAGTGCCGGTGGTCATATCAATATAGTTGCAGGTCAGATAGGGGCTGTTTATTTCCAGAGGGATTTTAAGCGAGGTAATCGCCATATTGTTATGACTCAGCCACACCTTGACCGTAAAATTCTGCCCCGGAATAACGATCTTGTTTTCCAAACTGACTATCCCGGTATAAGTGGGAGGAACCGTTCCCGAAACCGGCGACACAATGCAAGCCAGTGCCAACAGTGTGAAGATCGTTGCCAATTTTCTCATACCTGCCATCCTTTCCCGCACCCTGTCTCAAGGGGGCTATATCAACATCTTTCCAGTTCTATGACGGTAATTTATCATTCATTCAAGGTTCCCTTTGCGCAAATAAAGTGCCGCCGAACGAGTAACTAATGGTTATACCTCGGGAAATCGGAATCTGTCTAAATTTTGAGCGGAAACGGCAGTTTTCCAAATTTAGACGCGCTTTCAGGATTAGAAAAAGCGCCGGCCCATACGGCCGGCGCTTTATTAAAACTTGAGCGGTGGTAGAATCACGGCACCGGGCAAATCAGCAGTAAAACCCCGCAAATATGCTTGGACGGACAGGGTTTCGGCATTCTCTTGCCGTGGACGATGATCCTCATTATCATGCCTCCTTAGGTTAGGGTTAAGATGTTCCCCATGGCTTAAAAGGGGAACACTAATCAGGCATAAATGATTACTAAAACGAACCCGAGAGTGACAGTTTACGTTGCGCTCAGAAGTAAATCGACCTCTCTTGTCGCTACGGAACAATAAATGGTGCGCAATACGGAGATGTCAAGAATTGATTTAAAAAAAATAAATGGATAATTGATTCGTCATTCTGTCGATTTGGGTATTTGACAGCCGCACCCTTCGCAGGCTTCCATATTTTTGGCGACCATCGCGACCGAAATCATACCATAAAGAGATGTCCCGCCTTCATCATAATCGACCTGATCGATAACAAAAGCTTCATCCTTGCCGCCATCGGTTCGACCCAATAATACCGAGACCGCGGCCCGAAGCGAATAAAATTGTTTAAAGAAAAGGAATGATTCCTGGGGATCGAACTGCTCGATATCTTCGACAAAATCGCGCAGTTTGCCGTTCAGAAGCTGTTCGGCCTTAAGCCCTTTTATATATGGCAGGAGCACGGCTCCACCTACGGTTTGGCCGCAACTGGCTTTTTTAAGACCGAAACGGGCGATCCGGTCTTCTTTATCCAATACAAGTTTCAGAAGTTCGGTATAATTTGAGCACGGCATAACTTAAATTCTATATAACATAGTGTATACGGCGATTCCGCTTAAAGAGACAAAAATCCATACCGGCCAAACCCAGCGGACCAGTTTTTTATGTTTATCGAACTTCCCTTTCAACGCCAGCCAAACCGCCGCCAGAATAAACGGAACCATCAGACCGGCCAGAATACTGTGGGGAATCAGAATCGCGAAATAAAGAGGGCGGGTCCAGTCGTGACGGGGATACGGCACCGAGCCGACCTGGCCGTGATAAATCAGATAAAATATCAGAAACAGAAATGATGAGGCCAGCGCCGAAAGCATGAATTTCTTATGAATATCGGGGCGGCCTTTCTTGATGTAAATATATCCGAAGAGAAGCAATAGAAAGCTGGCAAAATTCAAAAAGGCATCGATCGTCGGCAAAGAATGAACGGTCATTGCGATTCCCGCGCCAGTTCCCGGATATGGGTTTTCAGAATTTCGAGACTGGCATCATCGAGGCCGTCATAATAGCCCCGGATTCGCCCCTGGCCGTCGACCAGAACGAACTTGGTGCTGTGTCCTCCGGGAAGGTCATCGGCGGCAATCATGAATCCATTCTCGGAGAGATTGACCACGGAATCAAGCGGAGCGCGCAGGAAAACCCAGCGCTTGTCGGTTACGCCCTGACGCGCCGCATATTCGCGCAAAACGGGCAGCGAATCGTTTTGGGGGTCGACCGAAATCGAGATAAACTGCACTTTGTCGGAACCGGCATAAAGTTTGTAAAAACCGGACATTTTGCCCGCCATCACCGGACAAGGGCCCTTGCAATGAGTGAAAATAAAATCGACAACATTAATCTTGCCCTTCATATCGGCCAATCCGAACGGCTGACCGTCGCGCTCGGTAAAAATAAAATTCGGCAAGATGCCCAGCACGGGGACTTCCGCCCGGGATTGGCGGGCCTTGTTAAGAACCAGAAGCGCGGCCACCGCCAGGACAAAAAAGACGGCCGCGGTCCAAATCATTATTTTCAGGAATTTCGTTTCGGATTTCATTGTATCCTCCCGTACTGCTTTAAAGCCGAATATAGTACAAGTATCATGCCGATCAGAAGAGCCGCGATCCAGAGATGAAAGATCCGCATTATTTCGGGTAGGCCGACAATCGAGAGAACCGCCCCGACCAGGACCTGCAATAGCGCCAGGAGCATGATTCCCCGCGCACCGGTGCGGACGATTGCCGACGGCGCCGTACTTTCTTTGAATATTTTGGTGGCCGTCTGCCAGGCGCCGACCGCTATGGAAACGCCGAGGAGCGTGTGGATATAGACGATTGCGCCGGTTTTGCCGAGCCATTCCGACGACGGCAGGAGCGGGAAGCGCTTGGGGATATATTCCAGAAGGGAACGAATCTCGGTCCCCATAATCACCTGCACCATAGTCAGCACCCAGAGTATTACTATATAGAGGGAGATTCCTTTGGGGTAGGTCGCCCCTTTTTCATCGTCGGGGGAATCGACATAATAAGCCTGCTGGGTTATATATATCATGATTGAGACAATGATAAAGGCCAGGCCCATATGAATCGAGACGTAGAGTTGCCGCAATTCGGATGTGACCACCTGCCCTCCCTGCCATCCCTGGAAGGCGACCAGCAGCGCGGCTATTATCGAAGGGATAAGTATCCGGGGAATTTTGCGGTAGCTTTTGATGGCCCATAGGGCCATAACCAATATCAATAGTCCCAGGACTACGCCCGCCAGGCGGTTGATATATTCAATCCAGGCCAAAGTCATATTGAAAAGACTGGGATCGATATTGGGCGGAAGCTGGCTGATATTGGTCGGCGGAAACCAGCGCCCGAAACATTTCGGCCAGTCGGGACAGCCCAAACCGGCGCCGGAAACCCGTACCAGTCCGCCCATGAAGATTGCAAAATAGGTCGCCAGTGTCGTGACAAAGGCCAGTTGGCGAAATTTTTTCATGCCTGTCAGTCCTCCCTCATTTTTTTATTTGCCCTCGGCGCCGGCATCGGCCGGGGAATATCTCTATTCGGTCGAATCCTCCGGCGATTCCGTGGAATCGGTTTCGGGAGCCAGCGGGGTCTTTTTCTCATATATGATTGCTTTGTCGTTATACGGCATCGCTGAAGCCGGATTTACCCGGCCTCGCTCCATGGTATCAAACATGGTCAAAGTAATAAAGGTGGCCAGCATCAGGACGGCCACGGTTAAAATAATCAAATATATTTTCTTGTCATAAAGGAGATGCATAAAAATGAGAGCTACCAGGATGGCTTTTATAGAAGCAATCAAAAGCGCCACGACCACGTTCCAGCCGCCCAGCTGAATGGTCGACACAAAAACCGTGATGGCGGTAAATACCAGCAGCGCCGCGGCGACTTTCAGATAAGTTCGCAAGGGCACTATGTGCATCGTGTTTTCCGAATGTTCGCGGCTCATTATTTCAACCCACCAGATAAAGCAACGGAAACAGGAATATCCAAATTATATCGACCAGATGCCAGTAGAGGCCGGTCATTTCTAGCGGCGTATAGTACTCCGGTGAAAAAGTATTTTTGATTGTCTTGCGGAGCATCCAGCCGATGACGCCGATCCCGGCCATGACATGAATCCCGTGCAAGCCGGTCATCATGAAATAGATGCTGAAAAAGATATGGGGATTGGTGCCCTCGATACCGGTGAAAGTGTAATATTTCCCCGGTAACTGCCCGACCTCGAATTTGTGGCGGTATTCCAGATATTTGATGACCAAAAAGATGCCCGCTAAAAGCAGAGTGAAAATCAAAAAGCCGATAGTTCGATTTTTTCGGCCCATCTGCGTGGCGCGGATAGCCAGCGCCATCGTAAGGGAACTGGTTATCAGAACCACGGTATTCAAAGTCCCCAGATATATATTAAGGAATTTGTGGGCGTTGTAAAACATGTCCGGGTGCCAGGCGCGATAGATGGCATAGGCGGTGAAAAGGCCGCCGAATAGAAGAATTTCGGTCAGGAGGAAAATCCACATGCCGAGTTTGGCCGATTCGTGCTGTTGCTCCATCTCGCTGAAATGGTGCGCCAGATGGGGGGAATGTTCGTGCGTATGCTCCATCAAATACCTTAGCTATTCAATTTTTCCGCCGGAAGTTTGTCATAATCATACGGCCCGTATTTCAAAACCGGGGTTTCGATAAAATTCTCTGGCGGCGGGGGCGAGCTGTTGGTCCATTCCAGAGTCAAACCGCCCCAGGGATTGCCGGAAGCCTTTTTCCCCTTGAAAATCGAGTGGATCAAATAAACAGCCATAATTATAAACCCGAGCGCCAGAATCCAGGAGCCGTACGTTGAGTAGGCGTGCAGGGGTTGATATTGATCCAGATAATTATAATATCGCCGCGGCATCCCTTTGGCGCCGAGAATGAATTGGGTGAAGAAGGTGATATTGAAACCAAGAAAGACCAGCACGGCCGAGACTTTTCCCCAAAATTCGTTGTACATCCTCCCCCACATCTTCGGCCACCAGTAGTGCAGACCCCCGAGGAAGGCCATAACCGTCCCGCCCATCATAACATAATGGAAATGAGCCACCACGAAATAGGTGTCATGCAGGTGGACATCGGTGGCCAGGGCCCCGAGAAACATCCCGGTCAGGCCGCCGATGGTGAAAAGAAAGAGAAACGAGAAAGCATAAAGCATCGGTGTGGCAAAACTGATCGAGCCCTTGTAGAGAGTCGCCAGCCAGTTGAAGACTTTTATTCCCGATGGTATCGCCACCACAAAGGTCAGAAACGAAAAAATCATGGCGGCATATTGCGACTGCCCGCTGACAAACATATGATGTCCCCAGACCAGGAAACTGACAAAGGCAATCGCCAATGAGGAATAAGCGATTGCTTTATACCCGAATATTTTGCGATGGGCAAAAACCGGAATCAATTCGCTGATAATGGCCATGCCGGGAAGAATCATGATATAGACGGCGGGATGGGAATAGAACCAGAAGAAATGCTGGTATAATATCGGGTCGCCGCCCATGGCCGGGTCAAAAATGCCGATACCGAAAAGCCGCTCCAGAATCAGCAGAATCAGAGTGATTCCGAGCACCGGGGTCGCCAAAACTTGAATGATGGCGGTGGCGTAAAGGCCCCAGACAAAGAGGGGCATTTTGTACCAGGTCATTCCGGGAAGGCGGAGTTTATGGACGGTGACAATGAAATTCAGGCCGGTAAAGATGGAAGAGAAACCGAGAATGAAGACTCCGAGGGTCATGGAAATGACGGCGGTATTGGTGGTCGTGCTATACGGGGTATAAAAGGTCCAGCCGGTATCGGCGGCATTGCTCATCATCGAATAAACGGCGAAAAAGGCCCCAAAAACATAGATATAAAAACTGGCGAGATTCAAACGCGGGAAGGCGACATCTTTGGCCCCCAGCATTTGCGGCAGAACGAAATTCCCCAAGGCGGCCGGAATCGACGGTATGATGAACAGGAATATCATTATGGCGCCGTGCAGGGTAAAGACCTGATTGTAAGTCTCGGCGCCCATGATATGTTTCCCGCCGATATGGAGCAGTTCCAAACGAATCAACAGGGCAAAAATACCTCCCAAAAGAAATGAAGCCATAATGGAAAAGAGATACATCAGGCCGATCCGCTTGTGATCGAGAGTAAAGACCCACGATTTCCAGCCTTTCGGCTCGTTCAAATAACTTCTCTCCGGTACGGCTTCCACTAAATTCTCCTTATTTCAGCGTCTTAATATAGGCGGTCAAAGCGTCGACTTCGCGGTCGTTTAGCACCCCCTGAAAGGTCGGCATCACCGGCTGATAACCGGCCACAATTTTGGCCTGCGGGTCCAGAATCGATTCACGAATGTAGTTTTCGTCAACCATAACCGACGAGCCATCGGAAAGTTTCACCTGATGCTCAAAAATCCCCTTAAAACTGGGACCGACATTGGCGGTGCCGTCGACATTGTGGCAAGTCGCGCAGGCCTTCGAAACATATAGCTTGGCCCCAAAATCAGCCAGCGACATTCCCTCCCCGGCCTTAGTCCCGGAAACCAACCAGTCCTCATACTCCCTCTCCCCCATCACTTTCACTTTGGCGATCATTTCGGAATGCCCCTTGCCGCAATACTGGGTGCAGAACAGATTAAATGTCCCGGTTTGAGTGGCCTCGAACCAAGTGATCGTGTAACGGTTGGGCACGACATCCATTTTTATACGAAAGTCCGGGATAAAAAAACCATGAATAACATCGCGAGACGACATCAGAAGCTTGACCGGCTTCCCGACCGGAACATCCAATTCGTTGACCGTGCTGGCGCCGTTGGGATAATCGAAGGACCAGAACCATTTTTGCCCGGTCACTTTTATCTCGATGGCGTCTTTGGGCGGGACATTCATTTTTAAAAATAGCTTAAAACCCCAGAAAAATACTATGACCACCAGAACCGTTGGAATAATTGTCCAGATGATTTCCAAAGCGGTATTGTGTGACGGGCCCGCCTCTACCGGTTGCTTTCGTCCTCGCCGATACCGCACCGCAAAGAAAATCATGCCGAATACAACGATGGCAAAGAAAACGGTCGAGGCGTACAATATGAAATAGAACAGCGAATCCACCTGTCCCGCGAAGGTGGAATGCTGGGGCGGCATGAATAAGGTCCCGGTCGTATCCATCACTTACACTCGTCTCATATTAATGATTGACCGATCGATCCGGGGCCGTGGGCCGACTTGCGGTGTCGTTCTTTAATCCAAAAAAACCCCAGAACCGCCGCCAGGACAACCAGCGTAGCCAGACCGCCCAGCTTCATCACATTGGCGGCGAAAAGGACATACCCTTTGGCCTCGGGGTCATAGTGGTAACAATAGAGAATGATACGGTCGATGGTATTTCCGATTTTTCCCTTTGAGGCCTCAAGCAAGGCTAGGCGCAAATCATTTTTCTTGAATTCGATACCGTACAAATAGCGCGATATATGTCCGTCGGGTGTCAAAATAAAAATCACCGCGGGATGAGCGTACTGCTCTTTATCGTTGTCGTAATAATATTCAAAGCCCAGGGCGTCGGCAAGTGCCTTGGATTGGTCGGCCGCCCCGACCAGAAAGCGCCAGCCGGGGTCGATGCCGGGTTTGCCGATACTCTTGAGATAATTGGCTCTTTTCGCGGCCGCCAGGGAAACCGAATCGCGCGGATCGATACTCACGGTCACAATCTGGAAATCCCGACCCGGGAGAAGGTCCAGCTGTTTTACCCCCTGGGCGACGCCATTCATAACGAGATTGCAGAGCATCGGGCAGGTGTAATATGCCATATTGAGAATGACCGGCTTTCCCTGATTGAAATAATCGCCGATTTTGACCGCTTTTCCCGAGTCATCCGTGAAACTTAAATCGAACGGGATTTGGGCATCGAGATGTTCCACCACATCCATTCTTTGCAGTTCGGAGATATCGTCGCGGACCGCCTGGGCGGAGAGATTCGCGGCGGAAAATATTACGGCAAAAAAGAGGGCAAAGGATATGAATTGACGCCCGCTCAGCGACCTGCTCCTGATATTTATTGCGGCGAGGTTCATTTGTCCCGATTTTCACCTTTCTCAGTTTCGCGAAAGGCCTCGTCGGCCATCACCTTCATCGCCCGTTCAATCGGAATCTGATAAATCCCTTTAGCCGAATCGAGCCGCTTATAAGAATTGAGCGTTTCATCTTCCCGGGCGCGAAGTTCCCTCAGTGTCACCGATTCCGGCTTGAGGACGGCATTATAAATCTGCTCCTCGGTAGCGGAGGTAAAATAATTATTCAAAAACAGAATGGCCACTAACAAGAAAACTGCGGACAGCCCCACGAATAGAAAAACCTTGGTGACATTTATATCTTTTTTTTCGTAGCCGTCGTCAGAAGGCGTATTTCCCGGTATATCGGTCATCTTATTCCTAACTATTTATAAACTCCATCGACTGCCGCAGATGCGGATCGCCGACCGGCAGAAGCGGCCTGGCCGCCAGGGCGCGCCAGATAAACCAGATAAAGAGACCGCCGATGCCAACCATGGTGGCCAAATCGATCCAGGAAAGAACCGCTCCTTCTTTATGCAGGGTGGGAAGCACCAGCCAGTAGAGATCGACCCAGTGCATCACAAGCAACCATCCGGCCATGATTCCGAGAAATTTAAGGTTCCGTTTGGCGGCGCGGGTGATGAGGATGAAAAAAGGTACGGCGAAATGGCCGAAGACAATTATCAGACTGACCGCCTTCCAGCTCCCGATCCAGCGGTTGCGGTACCAGATAGTTTCCTCCGGAATATTGGCGTACCAAATCAATAAATACTGGGAGAAGGCGATATAGGCCCAAAATACCACAAAAGCAAAAAGCAGTTTCCCGAGGTCGTGATAGTGCTCGACAGTGATGCTTTCGGCCAAAATCCCCTGCCGGCGCAGGTACAGCAATAAGACGATTATGACGGAAATAATGGCCACCACACTGCCACTATAAATATAGACCCCGTATATAGTCGAATACCAATGGGCATTCAGCGACATGACCCAGTCGAAAGCGGCGAAAGTGACGGTCATGGCGTACAGAATCATCCCGTAGGCGCTGGTACTCCGGAATTGGCGCACCTGCTCTTCTTTGAAGCCATTATCCTGGGCCACCGATATTTTGTGCAGCCGCCGCGCCAGGAAAATCCAGACGGCGAAATAAATAATCGCCCGGACAATAAAAAATGTGACATTCAGGTACGGCGCCTTGCCGGCCAG
>CALMKK010000234.1 GCA_937867135.1 uncultured candidate division Zixibacteria bacterium | reverse complement strand
CAAGCCGGAACCAGACCGATTTTGACCTCTGAAAAAGAGAATTTTGCCGAATCGGCCGCGATCGCGATATCGCATACAGCCACAAATCCCACTCCCCCTCCGATAGCCGCTCCGTTAATCTTTCCGATCACCGGGCCGGGGAAATTATATATTAAGGCAAAAAGTTCCGCCAATGCATTCGATTCTTTCAAATTCTCTTCAAATGACTGCGAGATCACTCTTTTCATCCAGTTGAGATCCGCTCCGGCACAAAATGATTTTCCTTCCCCCGATAGCACCACCGCCCGCAATGATTTATCCTTGATCAGAAGATGGAACAGGTCCGTCATTTCATAGATTACCGTGTCATTAAAGGCATTATGAACTTCAGGCCGGCAAAAAGTGACCACCGCAATTTTATTTTCAATGATATATTTTATCGTACTATATGATGACATCGCTCTACATCCTGAAAACGCCGTACTGCTGATCCGGTATTTCTTCATTTAGCGACATCGAGATCGCCAGCGCCAGGGCCTCCCTTGTCTCCGTCATGCCGATTATACCGTCATCCCACAGCCGGGCGGTCGAAAAATATGGCGATGACTCCGATTCATACTTCTCAATAATCGGCCGACGAATATCATCGATTTCCGCCGGTGTTAATTTGGTTCCACCCCGCTCCAGCTGATGAATCTTGACCGTAGCCAGAACATCGGCCGCCTGTTCCCCGCCCATGACGCAGATTTTAGAATTCGGCCACATCCACAGAAGCCTTGGGAAATATCCCCGCCCGCACATCGCATAATTGCCGGCCCCATATGAGCCACCGACAATTATCGTGAATTTCGGCACCTGCGCATTGGCCACCGCATGCACCATCTTCGCCCCGTCACGAGCGATACCGCCCGCTTCGTACTGCCGGCCGACAATGAACCCCGTTATATTCTGAAGGAAAAGAATCGGAATTTTGCGGATAGTGCACAATTCAATAAAATGGGCCCCTTTCAGAGCCGATTCCGAGAATAGCACCCCATTATTGCCCAGTATCCCGACCGGATAGCCCATAATGCGGGCGAATCCGCATACGAGCGTTATGCCGTATAATTCTTTGAATTCGTGGAACTTGGAGCCGTCCACCAGCCGGGCGATGACCTCCCTGATATCATATTGCTTTCTGATATCATTCGGAACCACGCCGAAAAGCTCGTCCGGATCATAATACGGTTCTTCCGGCTCTTCCCGGTCAAGTTGAAATTTAGGTTTGCGATTCAAATTCTCGATAATATTGCGGCAGATCGCCAAAGCATGACGGTCATCCTGGGCATAATGATCGGTCACCCCGGAAACACGGCAATGCACATCGGCGCCGCCGAGTTCTTCCGCCGTGACTACTTCACCAGTGGCGGCCTTAACCAATGGGGGCCCGCCGATAAAAATCGTTCCCTGATTGCGGACAATAATGCTCTCGTCCGACATCGCCGGAAGATACGCCCCTCCTGCCGTGCAGGAACCCAATACCGCCGATATCTGCGGAATCCCTTTTGCCGACATTCGGGCCTGATTATAAAATATTCTGCCGAAATGATCCTTGTCCGGAAAAACGCCCGATTGCAATGGGAGATAAATGCCACCCGAATCGACCAGATAGACACAAGGCAAATTATTCTCTTCGGCTATCTGCTGGGCCCGGCCGTGTTTCAATATCGTGATGGGATAATATGTTCCCCCTTTGACGGTCGCGTCATTGGCGACCACCATCACTTCCCGCCCGTGCACCACTCCGATGCCGGTGATCAGCCCCGATGCCGGGGCATCATCATCATACATATCGTAGGCCGCGAACGGCGATAGTTCCAGAAAAGGGGTATTTCTGTCGAAAAGGAGCCCCACCCGATCCCGCGTCAATAATTTGCCCCGCTCCAGATGGACCTTGCGGGATTTTTCGGGGCCGCCCTCTTTGATTTTTTCCAGCCGCATCTTCATTACCAGATGCTGCTCTTTATTTTTTAAGTAATTGTCTTTGTAGCTGTCGGAACTTGTACTTACCTTCGATTCTATCCTATACATTTATACCCTATCCCAGTCGGTTCAGGATTAAAGGGACTATGGCCGGGATAATCTCAAATCACCCCGGCCGTTTCAATAATTATCTTAATACCACTTGGGTACAAATTTGTATCCGTAACTCAAGACGCCGTGATGCCCGTCGGTCTGAATCCTTCGGAATTCTATTCTGATATCCATCCCGACTTTGATATTATCAACATCGCAGTCCGCAACCTGCGCCATAAGTTTGACGCCGTTGGTCAATTCAGCGATGCCGATGGCATACGGGGCCTCATCGGTAAATTGCGAGGGGGCGACCCGAATGACGCTATATGAAACCAATTTCCCGGTGTCGGGAAGAATGACCTTGCCGAATTCCCGATGTCCGCATACCGGACAGATCAAACGTCTCGGAAAGACCACCTTTCCGCACTTTTTACATTGACCCGCCTCGAGACGATAGCGATGCGGATATTCTCTGTGAGCGCGTGCTGGAAACATCAGATCACCTCCAGGATATGAACCAGGGTTGAACCGCCGGAGCCGCCCATATTTTGAGCCAAGCCGATTTTCGGCGTCTTTTTCAATTGCCGCCCGTTCTCGGCAACCCCGCTCAATTGCTTTACCAATTCTATTATCTGGCCAATACCGGTCGCTCCCACCGGATGTCCTTTCGATTTTAGACCGCCCGAGGTGTTAATCGGGAATTTCCCGTCCAGTCCGGTTTCGCCTCTTAGAGCGGCTTCACCGCCTTTGCCTGCTGGGAATATTCCGAGAGACTCGGTCACGACAATTTCCGCAATCGTGAAACAGTCATGCACCTCGGCAAATTCAATATCTTTAATCGTCTTGCCCGCCATCTTGAATGCCCGCTCCGCCGCCAGCGTGGTCGCCCGAAGCGTCGTCATATCTTCGCGAGAATGCAGGGCAATCGAATCGGTAGCGTGCCCGGATCCGATGACTTTAATAATCGGCTTCTTCAACTTTTTGGCAATATCGACCGTGGTCAGGATAACCGCCGCTCCCCCGTCCGTAATCGGCGAACAATCCATTATTCTCAAGGGACTGGCCACCATCACCGATTCTTCCACTTCCTGTTTGGTGGTTTTGAAGGGATATTGCGCATACGGATTCATCGAACCATTGTTATGATTCTTCACCGCCACCGCCGTCAGCATATCGCGGGTGGTACCATATTTATGCATATGTGCCACCGCCATCAGAGCATATAAGCCGGGGAACGTGGCTCCATTGAAAACCTCATATTCCTGGTCGGCGGCCGTCGCCAGGGCATAAGTCGCACCGTCGCCCGACACATCAGTCATCTTCTCCACGCCGCCCGCAAGGACGATATCGGACATCCCCGAGGCCACTTCCATGAAAGCGGTCCGGAATGCCAGTCCGCCCGACGCACACGCCGATTCGACGCGCGAGGCCGGTATTCCCGCCTGACCGAGATAATCCGCCAACAGCGAACCGAGATGCTCCTGTCCCGCGAAAAGCCCGCCGGACATGCATCCCACCACCATGGAGTCAATATGGTCGACTCCGGCATTATCTATCGCCGCCAGAGCCGGCTCCACGAAAACATCGCGGAGCGATTTATCCCACAATTCGCCCCATTTATGTAATCCTACGCCAACTACTGCTACATCTCTCATCTTCCGTCACCTCCTAATCATTCTTCCGTATTTTATGCCGGAATTTGGCATAGGTCCCATAATCAACAAATGTAATATTTTCATCGAGCAGTTTGGTCGTCCGCACCGCCTTGTCCCGAACTTCATTGATCCGGTCGGTCACCTTCCAGACAAACCCGTCCGAACCGGCGCCCGAACCATACGATACCATCAGAATCATGTCGCCCGGCTTGGCAATATCAAGCGTAGCCGTCAAGCCGATTGGCGATGACCCGGAATAGGTATTTCCCAAGCGCGGAGTTAGCCACCCCGGCTCAATTTGCTCTTTTTTGAAACCGAGCATCTTCCCTACCCGCATCGGGAATTTTCCATTCGGCTGGTGAAAAACGACATAATTAAAGTCCGAAGGTTTCATTCCGACCTTTTTCATCATCCCTTCGGCACACCCCGTCACGTGTTTGAAATAGGCCGGCTCGCCGGTGAATCTTCCCCCATGTTGGGGATAAAATTGATATTCACGGCGCCAAAAATCCGGCGTATCGGTCATATAGGCATAAGTGTCCACAGCTTCGGCAAGGAGATTGTCCGAACCCATAATAAACGCCGCCGCTCCGGCCGACGCCGAATATTCCAGGGCGTCACCGGGAGCTCCTTGCGATGTATCCGCGCCGATAGCCAGGGCATATTTGACATACCCGGACTTAACCAGGCCCAAACAGACAAACATCGCCTCCGAGCCGGCTTTGCAGGCAAATTCAAAATCGGCGCAGTGAATTTCCGGGGTGGCGCCGATCGCTTCAGCCACCACCGTCCCCGATGGTTTCACGGCGTATGGATGCGACTCGGACCCGATATAAATTGCCCCGATCTCGACCGGATTAACTTTTCCGGCCCGCAAAAGAGCGTTCCGAGCCGCCGTAACCGAAAGTGTTATCGTATCGGTGTCGGGTGAGGGAACCGATTTCTGAGTCAGCATCAGCCCCTTTTTATAACTCGGCGCATCTGCTCCCCAGACCTTGGCGATTTCTTCCACCTTTATTCTGTGGCGCGGTATATGCGCTCCATATCCGACGATACCTACCATGTGGTAACCTCGCTAACTATTGAGTTTTAATCCAAAATTTCGAAATAAATACGGACTGTTTCCCATTTTTAAGCCCTTATAATACAGATTATTATCCCAAATGGCAAGGGGAATTGGAATAATGGGCCAAATCCTGCCTCGCAAATAAAACTGCGGCTTCATTGGCCGAAAATGCTTTTTTCTTCATGAGCCCGCTCCTTTAGACAGTGAGTTATAAATCAGCTCAATCCCATATTCGGACTAACTCATCCTTTCACCTTGCCATCCCTGCCGAATTGAATATATTTAAATTATGATCCACAATAACCGCTTGTCATTTAAGTCTATTTTACTATTGGCCCTGTTCCCAGTAATCGCTTCGACCCAGCCCCCTCCTGCCGATAAAAGCATCTATTATGATGGAGTCGCTTATTCATGCAAAATTTCCCCTCCTTCCGGATGGATCCTTGACATCGATAATGTCCGCATCGATAACTGCTCTGCCGCCGCCTACCCCCAGGATCAGAGATATTATGACACCGATATGATTATTTATTTCTGGATTTATAAAGGTGACTCTCTGAATTTCCGCAAAAATATCTCGCTTGACTCCCTTCGCTACCTCAAAAAAGATTCCAATCTGATCTTCAAAAAAAACGATTCTTTGACAATAAGCAAAGATCGGCCCGTCTGTATCCTCGTCGCCATGGATCCCGGAGGCAAGCACAAACTGGCGGAAGTGGCTTACATCGATGCCAAAACCGAATTTATAGTCTGTGAATTGAAAATTGCCGATCGCGTTTATTTCGTCGAGGCCGAGACCAAATTAAGAGAAATGCTGAAGAAAATTTCCCTGACTTCCCGCGAGGATGAATAGTCCAAAAATAACTTTTCTGAATATTCCGCCCCTAATTCTCGGGAATAATATTCACTTCATTGTCCATATAATCGATCCTGGCTTTGCGCCCCGGCTTGATTTCCCCCGCCAGAATCATCCTTGCCAGTCTCTGACTCAATTCCTTATTTATCAAACGTTTAATCGGGCGTGCCCCGAATAACGGATCATACCCATCTTCGGCCAAGTTATTGACCGCCGTATCGGTCAGAGTGACCGCAATATCTTTTTCCGCCAATAGTTGTTTAAGACGCTCAAACTGCAATAAAACAATCTTCCTTATATCCAGACGGCTCAAAGCGGAAAACACGATTGTCTCATCGACCCGGTTGAGAAATTCCGGGCGAAGGCTCTTCCGCAATAAGCCCAGCACTTCCTTCTTCATCCGGTCGTATATTTCCTGACGATTATATTCCGTCATATGCGCCGATTCGGCCTGGATATATTCCGCTCCGATATTGCTGGTCATAATTAAAATTGAATTTTTGAAACTCACCGTTCGCCCCTGGTTATCGGTCAGACGGCCGTCATCGAGAACCTGCAGAAGAATATTAAACACCTCCGGATGCGCTTTCTCAATTTCATCCAGCAGAATCACGGCATAAGGCCGCCTTCGTACCGCCTCGGTCAATTGCCCCCCTTCTTCGTATCCGACATATCCCGGCGGCGCTCCGATCAGCCTTGATACCGAGAACTTCTCCATATATTCCGACATATCGATTCGAACCAGCGCCTCCTCTGTCGCATACAGATATTCCGCCAGCGCCCGCGCCAATTCCGTTTTACCGACGCCGGTCGGCCCCAAAAATATGAAAGAGCCGAGCGGCCGTTTTGGATCCGATAACCCCGCCCGCGACTGCCGCACGGCATCGGCCACCGCGACCACCGCTTCATCCTGCCCCACCACCCGCTCATGAATCTTGTCTTCCAGATGAAGCAATTTCTCCATTTCCGATTCCGTCAATCGCGTGACCGGTATCCCGGTCCATTTGGAAACGACCTCGGCGACATCATCGGCGTCAACTTCTTCCTTGAGAAGTTTCCGCTGGGATTGAATCGATGCCAGCGAATAGGTCAGAAATTGCAGCTTTTTATCTGCTTCCACCAATGAGCCATATTTTATTCGAGCCGCTTCTTCGTAATTTGCCTGACGTTCCGCTTCGGCCGCTTTAAGTTTCAAATCCTCAATCTCGGCCTTTATTTTATGAATCGCTTCAACCGTATCTTTTTCTTTGATCCATTGGGTTCGTAAATCATCCCGTTGTGCGTACAACTCTTTGAGTTCCTCTTCAATCGGTTTCATTCGTTCTCCGGCGTCCTTTTCCCGCTTGACCCCTTCTTTCTCGATTTCCAATTGACGAATCCGCTTTTCGAGAGTGTCCAATTCTTCCGGCATCGAATCTATCGATATCCGCAACTCCGCCGCCGCTTCATCCATCAGATCAATCGCCTTATCCGGAAGAAACCGATCGGCGATATATCGGTCCGATAATTTTGCCGCCGCCACCAAGGCCTCATCTTTTATTTTAATGCCGTGGTGAATTTCGTACCGCTCCCGCAAACCGCGCAATATTGAAATGGTTTCTTCCACTGACGGCGGCTCCACCGTCACCGGCGCGAAACGACGCTCCAAAGCCGCGTCCTTTTCAATATTTTTTCTATATTCATCAAGCGTCGTCGCGCCGACACACCGCAATTCCCCTCTCGCCAGCGCCGGTTTGAGCATATTCGATGCATCCATCGAGCCGCCGACCGCCCCGGCCCCGACTATTGTATGGAGTTCATCAATAAAGAGAATAATCCGTCCCTGGGCCGCTTCGACTTCCTTGATAATCGCCTTTAATCTCTCTTCAAATTCGCCCCGAAACTTGGAGCCTGCGATAAGAGCCCCCAGATCAAGCGCGACGACCTTTCTATCTTTCAGGGATTCCGGCACTTCACCGATTACTATTTTTTGCGCCAAACCTTCGACAATAGCCGTCTTCCCCACTCCCGGCTCACCAATTAAAACCGGATTATTTTTGGTGCGCCGCGATAAGATTTTTATCACCCGGCGGATTTCATCGGCCCGCCCGATAACTGGGTCCAGTTTTCCCGCCCGTGCTTGCACCGTCAGATCCCGCGAATATTTCTCCAACACCTGATATTTCGATTCCGGATTATCATCGGTGATACGGGTGGTGCCGCGAATCGATGACAGCGCTTTCAGCACCTCATCCCGGTCAACTTTGGCCTCTTTTAATATCTCCTGCGCCCGGCTCTTCACATCAAGCAAAGCCAGCAATAAATGCTCAACTGATATATATTCATCTTTCAATTTCGAGGCTTCATTTTCGGCTCGATACATCACCTGCGCCAGATCGTTGGACATGGTCAGCTGTCCCCCCTGCTGGCGCGGCTGAAGTTTTAATTCATCCTCGATTTGATTTATGAGCCGCTCATCGTCAATCCCGATTTTCTTTATGACTTGCGCGACCAAACCCTCATCCTGTTTGAGAAGCGCCGCCAGAAGATGCAACGGTGTCACCTGCGGATGAGACTCGGCCTGGGCCAGTTGTTGTGCATAATTGAGCGC
>CALMKK010000233.1 GCA_937867135.1 uncultured candidate division Zixibacteria bacterium | reverse complement strand
CGGAGCTCTCACCGATCCGAAAGGGGATCGCACCAAATCGCCGGTTGCGCAGGATAACCCGGATATGTGTCTTCGTATTGTCGAAAAGCGCCCGGATGGTATCGTGGTTCGCGGGGCCAAAGTGATGATTTGCGGCGTGGCGGCTTCCAACGAAATATTTATTCTTCCCGGTTCCGGCTACAAGGAGTCGGAAAAAGACTATGCTCTTTCGTTTGTCATCCCGCGCGATATTGAGAATCTGACTATCGTGGAAACACGCCGTCCCAGCGATACCCGCGAAATGGAGGAGGGGTTTGATATTCCTGTCAAAGATGGTGGCATCACTCAGGCTTATTTATTATTTGAGAATGTCTTTATTCCGAAAGAGCGCGTCTTTATGGCCGGCGAATACGAATTCGCCCTGAATGCCGTAAAATATTTTATAAGCGCCTATCGGTCGGCCATAGGAGGGTGTGTCGCCGGGCAAGGCGATGTCAAAATCGGGGCCGCCATCCTTACGGCGCGCGCCAACGGCCTTTCTTCGAAAGTTTTCAGCGACAAAATCATCAAAATGCACATCAACAATGAAACCACTTTTGGCGTCGGCATTGCCGCCGCCGCCCTCGGCAAACGGCACCCGTCCGGCGCCTGGATCTGCGATATGCTTCTCTCCAATGTCAATAAAGTGCATGTGGCGACCCTGCCTTATGAGACCTCTCTTTTGGCGCAGGATATCGCAGGAGGAATCGCCGAGACCGGCTGTATTCCGTCATACAAAGATATTATTTCGCCCCAGTACGGTCATCTCTTGAAAAAATATCTCAAAGCCAAACACTCCGCAGAATCGCGGGTGCGGGCGGCGCGTCTGGTGGAATGGGCGACCATTGGCGCCGGTGTGCCGGGATGTATGCACGGCGGCGGTTCGCCGGACGGCGCTAAATTGATGATTCGGGCTTCGGAGAATCTGGAAGAAAAGGTCCAATTCGCCAAGCGTCTGGCCGGTATAACTGAAGATATCCCCGAGCCGGAGGCCAAAAAGTAGCTTTCGCTAATTATATATGGGAGAACAATGCCTCTCAGGTCAATTCGCTAAAGTCCCCTGCTTCTGCGGATATAGGCATTGATATAAGCCTGTCCTGTGGCAATTATGGAGAAAATATATCCCCAGATTAAGACGAAGATTATAAAAAGCGATATCGCCATCAAATAACCCGCCCATCCCGCGTCACCACCTGCTTTCAAAGAATCAAGACTGAAACCGAATCCGACCCCGGGAATAAGGTGGGTCGTATGATATATGAGCGGGCTGTTTATGGGAAAGTGGCTCATCCCCGAACCGACAAGAGCCGCGACTTTCTCCCCGCCGCCGAGGCCGGTGCTGAATTTGATAAATTGCACCGCCCGATACGAGAAATAGGCAAAAACAAATCCCCCTATTTTGGCCCAGGCCGCCGAGTATATCGTGCATAGAATCCAATGAATGGGTCGTCGCAGAATAGTCGAGAAAGTCTCCTGAATGGAATTAAAGGCCTCGCCGCTTTTGTCGGCCGCAATGGTCGCCGGTGTTATCAAAACTGACAGAGCCAAAACAAATATCACGATTACCGTCAATATGCCAACTACAAAATTGGGGAAGACAAAGAAAAGACCATAAAACAATTCCCCCAGAAAAGGAATGCGCGTCAGAAGTCCGATTATTATGCC
>CALMKK010000232.1 GCA_937867135.1 uncultured candidate division Zixibacteria bacterium | reverse complement strand
TGTCGATTTAATATTAAAACGGGAGATATTTATGAAAACCAGACTGCTGATTATGGCGACCCTTGCAATTCTATTGATCTGGTCGGCCGCCGGAGCCTTCGAGTACAAACTCGGCTATGACTTCGGAAATCCTTTCGATGAAAACAATAATTACAGCCCTATCAATTATCCCGGCGTGGGACACCTTCCGTCACCCGGTCTTCTGGGCGAAGGCGGAGAGGGATTCGATTTAGAGGGCCTTCACTTTGCGGTTCAGGGGAACACCGTCCATATCGCGCTGGTGAATTCCTTCGGCCTTTCGGCCTATTCGACCGCGTGGCATCAGTCCTATGGATTGGGCCATATATTCTTCGGGTTCGGTAATAGCTCGACTTCTTATGCCATTGACGCCGCCACCGGCCAGCTTTATGCAGTCGATCGCTTCACCGGCATTCCTAATATACCCGGCTCCTACTATGGCCATACTGCTATCAGAAGCATGGTTGGCGCCTGGCGGATGACTTCCGGCGTGAATCTTGGCATGACTCAGCACGAGTCCACAATGTGGGAAGGATTGGAAACCGAAACTATCCGCAATGGGAGCGGCAACACCTGGGTTATGGAGTTTTCATTCGACAAGAGCCTGATCAATATGAACGGCTCACGGACCATCAATTTCCATAATACTCTGGCTTGCGGCAATGATTTAATTAATAAGAGTTTCACCGTCGTGCCGGAACCGACAACCCTGCTTTTGTTTGGTCTCGGTATGCTGGGTCTCGGAATTACCCGCAAGAAAGATTAAAAATTATTTTTTAATATATCTCCCGATTTCAAAACCCCTCGATAGCGGGGGGTTTTTTTTATCTCCATTAGTCTTGACACCTGTCCGTTTTTTTGGCATCTTGAAGGCGAATTCCGGTGCGGCAGGGAAGCCGGATAAGATTTAATTTCGGATTTCACATAGGAAAACGATTGAAGATAAGACGCGGCATTTTATATTTCGCCTTAATTCCATTAATCATCTCCGTCTTGATATTGCAGGCTGGCTGCAATTCGGATCGGAGCATATATATTCGTTTTGAAGCAGAGAAATTGCTTCAAAATGCAGATCGGCTTTATACCACCGCCGGCATTAAGCCGGACTTGAGCGATCGTGAACTTTGGAATCGAATAAAATCGGCTTATTATGCCGTCAACAATTATTGCTGGACCTATCTTGACTCCATCCCGGCCGATAAGCCGGAGCATCGGGAACTGGAAACCATAGCCTTTTCTTCTTCAAATCGCCTGTCAAATATCTATTTCACCGATAAGCAATATGATTCCGCCGCCGCCATTCTTAATCTTTTGCTAAACAGAACTAAACTGGACGGGCGGACCCTTTTGACCTCCAGATTGAACCTGGCTCGGGTCTATCAGGCGCAGGGCGACTGGCCGAAGACGGTCGGGATATTTCACTCCCTGATTGACGCCTTTTATCCGCCGGTGGACAACAACGAAATCATTCCCCAGGTCCTGAATCTTTTTCTGGAAATGGTTGAGACAAATAGCATGATCGGTGATACCGCCGCCGCCACTACCGAATTTCATTCTGCGGAAAACTATTACAATCGATTGATTACGGAGTGGCCCCATTCCGCGTTATCGACCGCCGCCAGAGGAAATCTGGCCCGGCTCTATCGCGATCGCGGCGAATGGGATAGGGCCATCGATAATCTCGCATTAATGAAAGATTCCACCGGGCAGACCGACGTCAATGCCGCCATGATAATCGCCGACATTACGGCGTCCGGGAAAAAGCAATTCGACGAAGCGTATCGGCTTTACGACGATTTATTGAATCAAGTGAAGGACACCATGCTCCTGCCTATTATTTATGCCCGGAAAGGATTGGCCTATTTTCAAGCCAAAGACTATGAAAAATGCCGGGCGACTATGAAAATAATTAAGGATCGATTCCCCCGTTATTTTAATGGTAATCCTTTACCGGAGAATTACTTGGCCCTCTCGCTCGCCGAAAGTGGTCAATGGAATATAGCTGAAAATGAATTTCGATGGCTTATCGACAATTTCCCGGCCACCGAGCAGGCCTTCAATGCCTATTTAATTATCGCCGACCACTATTCCAAAGACGGAAATCAGAATATGGCAAATTCCTGGTACTCGAAGGCCGAACAATTTTATGAGCAAATGAGCCGACAATATGTGGGGACCGAAGTTGAGGCCTCGGCCCTATTTTATAAAGCCGAAGTCTCCCGGCGAAAGGAAAACTGGCCCAAAACCATAGAATATCTGCTGGATATCTACCAAAAATTCCCTGATTCGGATATGGGACGGCAGGCCCTCGTCAATGCGTCCGAGGTTTATCGAATGAAACTGAATAATCCGACGATGGCCGATTCCCTTGGGCGGCTTCTGGCCCGGGAACTATTCCCATCCGCGGGGGGTAAAAATATTGAATCGCTTTCCGATGATAGAAAGTAAGACTGTTCATTTTTAATTAGTCTGGAGGAGTAATGATTTTAAAGAAAATGGCCTGGTTGACAATCGGTCTGCTGGTTTTCGTATCCGCAAACCTGTCGGCACAGAATCCCGATGATAAATTCGGCGCGCTCGACACGGTCTATGCCGAGCCTTATAAAATCGACGCCATGCATTGGGGAGTCAATCTTTCTCTATTCAATGACGAGGAGATTGTAGCTCTTTCAATCCCCCTGGCCTTTAGCGCCGGCAAGAATCGCGTGGTAGCCGATTCGACAATATTCAAAGGCGGCCGGGCGGATGCTTTCAAAGTGAAAATGGTTCGCGTCGATACCACGAGCCAGTGTGTTACAATTGGCTTAATCGCCGATGTCGGCGTATCGGTTCCTCCCATTCCGGCGGGCAAGGGTAGAATCGCGACCATTTTTGTTTCATCGCTCGATGGCAAGGAAATTCAGAACTTCAAGGTTGACAGTACGACGACTCCTCCGGGAAACAGCCTGCAGTTGGTTAGACAACCCTCCGACGGCATTTACCCTGCTTTCGTGGTAAAAGCCGCAGAAAAAGAAGCTCCCAAGGAGAAAGAAGCGGAAAAGACGGAAAAGAAATAAGGCTGAATGCTTCAGCAAAACCAAAATCCCCGCCATTGAGGCGGGGATTTTTTTATTCCTCTTCGAATCGGGTCGTTATTCGCGTTTCCCGCTTTTTGCGGAGAAATTCTTTCAACTTCTCCTGCAATTCAGGCGGCAATTTTTCCCGCGTAAAAAACTCTTTGTAGAGGACATTCTGATCGAGTTTGAAACATTCCTCCAGCGCCGCCTGACGAGCCAAAAATGACAACTTGAGATATGTTTCCTCATCCTCGGTTTTGGATGGAAAGCCGCTGGTTTCGGCCGAGCTGACTTTTAAACTTCCTTCCGGCGCCGTCAGCGCTGTGACATCGGTTTCCTCGGCGAATTTGACAATATCCTCTTTAAGAGCCTTTATCTCAGTTTCCAGAATTTTCTTCTGTCGATTCGCCTGGAGATATTTCGAAGCCAGTTCCTTGCCGTAGGCTTTGTCGAAATTAACCGTAATTTCATCATCGAGCGCCAGTTTATGCCGTTTGGCTGGACATAGTTGAAAATAAACACACCAGTTGCAGAGCGCCGATTCTTTCGGCGGGAAATTATCTTCCCGGCGAGCCCGTTCAATTTCAAGAATCCTCTGAAACGTCCGATAGCGGACTTCCTCCAGCTTATCCGCATCCATTTTGGTCCGGAGAACAATACCATGCCGCAGAAAAATTTGTTTCAATTCAATGGCTTCGAATTCCGGCCAGAGATGATTGACGCCGATTTGATAAAGCCCCATCTGGTCGTTATCATCGAGGCTCTGCTGGGCGGGAAGAGTCGCGCCGGTTTTATAATCGATTATTTCCACCACGCCGTCCGGACGGCGGCAGATTCGGTCAATTTTGCCCTGAAGAGAGAACCGTCCCTCCGGATCAAGCGGAAAACGGAACATCCGTTCCAAAGCAAGGCTGATACCATCGTCAAACGGCGCAAACATCTCATAGAATTTAAGCAGGGCCCGGACGCCGATCTGGATGTAATCCTCGATTCCCAATTCCTCGCGCGTGACTTTGATTCTATCGCGATCCGGCCCATCCCAATATTTCTGATAATATTCCAGCGTCTCGGCTTGTGTCAAGGTCTTGCCGTCCATCTTGAGGCGATACAGCCGCTCCAGCGTCCGATGGACCGAGTCGCCCAAAAAGGCCTCGACTCCCACCGGCTTTTCAACAACCGCCTTTTCTATATGCTCGAATTTGAACTGCCGAGGGCAGTTGTAAAAGGTGCCGATTCGTGAATAACTGTATGATATGGCCACAGATCCTCCTGGGAAAAATACATGCCCAAAAACAATATGACGGGCGGACCGGGCAAAAGCAATCACTTAATAAAAAAATACCGGCCGTAAGGCCGGTATCATTTTCCCCCGAGGATGCCGCGTTTAAGGAAGATTGAAATTCAATCCCATCGCAAAACTGTTGTACTTGGTCACGTCACCCGGCGTATCAATCCAATTCAGACGATACTCGGCTGAAATGTCGAAAGGAAAGGCCGGCAGACCGATATTGACGCCGCCCATGACATGATAGCCGATCCGGGAGATCGACCCCGGCACGGTGATACCATTGTCCTCCAGGGACAGCGTTAACGGCCGGATAAAATCAAAACTCAGGTGATGATTTCCGATCCCGCCTCCCACATAGGGAGAAATAAACTGAAACTTGAAAGGGTAAACGAGAGACGCGCCATACGATATATCATGCATTTTCAATTCGAAGGATTGCCCTCCGAAATCATACTGCTTGTTCTTCCAGGCATAATCACCCGAAATTATCAGATTGACGACTGGAAAAGTCGATATCCGCAACTGGGCGCCGACCAGATTCATCTTATCGGTGTCAAAACTGCCGACCGTCAGTCCGGCCTGCTCATAATTACTTACCATACCGCCCCTGACGCCGAATGAAAGGCCGGTAATGGCATAAGCGGGCGCGGTCATGATAAAGCATAAAAGGAGAATAGCCGCTTTTTTCATATAACCTCCTTATTTTAATTTATTATCGGCCATTCCCGGCTCAACATTAAGCCCGACCCGTCGCCGAACCGTATCGTGCCGGCAAGCGATTGAGGGCTATAATCTTATACGGATCAAAAAACCGTCTGGATAAAATTACTGAGTTATGTTTTGAGCCCGCAGGGCATTGATAAGAGTATTTAATTTCTCTACTTCGGCTCGCGCCGCTTTGTCGAAATCTTCATCGGCCGACGCATAAATGACAGTACGCGAAACATTGATGATGGCCGGCTTTCTAAAATTATCGGTGCCGGATAAAACCGCCTGTTCCAGGCTTCCTCCCTGGGCGCCGACTCCGGGAATCAGAATCGGCACTTCACCCGAAACTTTCCTGATATCGGTCAGTTGATCCGGATGGGTCGCCCCGACCACCAGACCGAGATTCTGTTCTTTATCCCAGTATGCCACTTTCTCGGCGACATACATATAAACCGGCTTATTGAGGACATGCAGGAATTGAAAATCGCGGCTCCCCGGATTGGAGGTTAAACAGAGGACAAAGGCCCCCTTGTCTTTGTATTCGAGAAAAGGGCGGATTGAATCGTAGCCCATATAAGGATTGACCGTTACCCAATCGGCACCCATCCGTTCAAAAGCGGCCGAGGCATAGTGCGCGGCGGTATTGCCGATATCACCCATCTTGCCGTCCAGAATAACGATCAAATCATCCGGTATCTTGGCGATAATTTTCTCCAAAAGAGAAAAGCCGTCGGGGCCGAGCTCTTCATAGAATGCCACGTTCGGCTTGTAACAACAGACAATGTCACTGGTGGCTTCGACTATCCGCATGGTGAAATCGAACAGCCCTTTAATCGAGGTGGCGTAATTGGTCGGGACTTTTTTACGGTCAAGATCCAAACCGATGCAAAGCATCGATTTGTTTTTTTCCTGGACATGTTTCAGCTCGCCCGTGGCGCTCATCAGTACGGTCTCAACTTTCCGATTAGTTCCTTGACAGCACCCAATTTATTCTCCGAAAGATATTTTTTCAAGTCTTTTATTATTTTAATCGGAGCGTCGGGCTCCACAAACAGGGATGTTCCGATCTGGACCGCCGATGCGCCGCAAAGCATGAATTCTATCACATCGCGGTAATCTATTATCCCCCCTATTCCGATAAGCGGCAATTTGACGGCCCGAGATACTTTATAAACCGCGGCCAGGGCCACCGGCTTGATCGCCGGCCCGGATAAGCCGCCGGTGTTATTGGTCAGGCGGGGACGATACGATTTGATATCAACCGCCATCCCCACCAGAGTGTTGATAAGCGATAGGGCATCGGCTCCGCCCGCTTCGCAGGCCCGGGCAATTTCACCGATATCGGTTACATTGGGCGAGAGTTTAGCCATAACCGGCCGAGGAAAAACCGCCTTCACTTCCCGCACCGCCCGCTCGGCGAGAGCGGCGCTTCCGGCAATGGTCATTCCTTCAGCCACATTGGGACAAGAAAAATTGAGTTCGACCATGTCGGCGCGGGGACAGTCGGCCAGCCGGGCAGATATTTCGACATATTCTTTGATCGCCGCCCCGGCCACATTCACCACCACCCGCGTCTCAAACGGCTCAAGGAATTTTAATTTTTCTTCGATGAATTTATCGACTCCGACATTAGCCAGTCCGATGGCGTTTAACATCCCCCCCTCGGTCTCGGCCGTCCGCGGCGGCGGGTGCCCTTCGCGAGGCTTTACGGTAATCGATTTGGTGACAATTCCGCCCAGAAGCGATAAATCAAAAACTTCGGCCAGTTCCTCACCGTAGCCGCAGGTTCCGGAAGCGGTTAAAATCGGATTTTTAAACTTGATTCCGGCGATTGTAATTGAAAGATCAGAGGTCACAGGAGCACCTCCCCGATATCATACACCGGCCCTTCCCGGCACACCCGCGTGTAGCCTCCGGCCCGAAGAGGAAGAATACACCCCAGGCAAACCCCGATACCGCATGGCATAGGGGCTTCCAGAGACAACTGCCCCGGGATTTGTTCGGTGCGCCCGAATTGATCAAGCGCTTTTAGCATTCCCTCCGGCCCGCAAGCAAAGATTCGATAGCGGGCCTCTTTTCCATTTATGACGGAACTAATCGCTTCGGTGAGCAGGCCCTTGAAACCGTACGAACCGTTATCGGTCGCTGGATAAAGGCGCGTTTTCAATTTTCTGATTCGGGAAATTTCCACCAAATCATTTTTAGTCTGCCCGCCATAGAAGAAAAATATTCGTGACGGGTCAAAGCCCTTCTGCACCATCTGCCGAGCCAAGAGATAAATCGGCGGCATGCCGATACCGCCGGCGGCCATCAGAACCGTCTCATTCTTGTTCGGAAATTTGAAACCGTTGCCCAGCGGTCCCAGCACATCCAGGGTTTCTCCCGGTGACATCGCCGCCAGGGCCGCTGTGCCGCGCCCCAACACTCTGAAGAGCAAATCGATCGTCTTATTCCCGGGATTGTAATCGTAAATGGAAAAGGCCCGACGGAAATAGATATTGGAACGGGGCAGGCGAATATGTACGAATTGCCCCGCCTTGATAGTTCCCGTTTTGGAAAAAAAGCCGAGGGTCAATAGGAAATATCCCGAGCCGACTTCCTTCTTATTTATTATGGCGAGATTCTCAATTACGATTTTGCTCATCTAAGGCTCTTGGGTGGAGTAACGAGATATTTATAAACAAACCACGAATTCATGAATTCCGGAGGAATGATATGAGTGTTAAAATGCGAGAGCTTAACGATATCCGTCACCTCGGCATTCAAATCCTCCGACGGCGAGGGATTCATCAGACGGGCTTCCTCCACGTCTCCGAAGGGATTGATTTTAATTTGAAAGTACATAATCATATTCCCTTCGAATTTCAGAGTATAAGCGGAGGCCGGGTATTTAAAATCGCGGTCCACTTTTATCGGATCCTGATTAATATTATCTATTTTTCTCCCGTCCTCGTCAATATAGTACTTTTGTTCCGGGGTGAGATATTGCTGGGCGGTCGTATCGGTACTGTCTGACATGGCGGCATATGCCGGGGCCTCATCATTGGTCGTATCGGCTGACGGTTTCGGTTGCTTGGGTTTGACAATAAGTATCTTATTGGCCGCCCGGCCGAATTCGGTGTTGGGAAAGGAATCGGCGAAACTGGCATAGGCATAGTACAGCGATGAATCTTCCGGGTTTTGATAATTTTCCGTCAGCCAGAGCAAAGCGAAGCGCGCCTGATTGTTTATCTTGGAATCGGGGAAACTGTCGGCGACAATTTGGAAATAGTACCGGGCCGAATCGACGGTGCTTGAATCGAGGGCGAATTTTTCTCCTTTATTGTAATAATAAGCCGCATACCCCGTATCGGCCGCCGTACCGGACAGTCCCAGAAGTGAAATGGCCTCCGGAATATAATCGGAGCGCGGATATTCTTTTAGCACCAGCCGGAGCGCGGAATCAAAACTGAGAGTATCGTTGTAATAATCCCGTTTCATCACGGCCATGGCGATTAGGGCCTTGGGAGCCAGACTGGAATGGGGGAAATTGTCCAAAACGGCCTTAAATTCATTATAAGCGGAATCGTCTTTATCCAACTGCGTCAGGTACAGCTCGGCCAGAAGATATTGCGTCTGGGCGGCGCTGTCGAGGGTCGCGGGCGTGGTCGTGGAATCGAACTCCCGTTTTTTGGAATATTCCTCCAATTTGCCGATATCGCTGGAACGCTGCAGGGCGTCCTGGTAGACGGCCGTTCCCGAACCGACCGATTTGGCTTTATCATAGTAATCTTTGGCTTTCTTATAATCTTCATAATCAAACTGGTAAATCAACCCCAGATTGTAGTTGGCCTCGGCCCCGGCCATGCGCTGATTATCCAAGGCCACGCTTTTGTAGATTTCCTCCGCCTGGGTCAAATCGCCGTCCAGTTGATAGCCGTACGCCATTATCAATTTAATCGCCGGCAGGGAATCATACATAAGCGGATTGGCGGCCAGCTTGTTGAAATAAGCCATCCCGTCTTCGGTCTGATATAAATAAAGACAACATTCTCCGGCCCGGAAGGTGGCTTTGTATTCGGTCTTCAAGTCAATTTTATTTTTCAGGATTTTCAGGTACCGGTCCTGAGCCGGTTTGTACTTGAAGCGGGCGTAATAACCGTCGGCAATGTACATTTGAGCCGTAATTTTATCTTCCGTATCGCCCAGTGAATCGACCAGCGTTTGAAAATAATGTTCCGATTTCTCATAGTCCTTCTGATCGAAATAATATTCCCCCAGGGCCCGCGCCGCCTGGGCCTTGATGTCCTTATCTCTTTCCTCCGTAAAGAGCTTTTCAAAAAGGACCATGGCGTCGGTTTCATCATCCATCATCAATTTCGACTTGGCCAGATATAATTGACTCTCCTTGATATATTTGGATTTGGGATAATCGGCCAGCAATTCCCGGAATCTCTTTTCCGCTTTGGAGTAGTCCGACAGGTAATAATTGGAGACGCCGTTAATAAAAAGAGCATCGTCGACCCACGATGATTTGGGGTACTTGTCGAGAACTTTCTGCGACTTTTCCAGCGCTTTTTTGTATTCCTGCTGAGAAACGACCTTCGCGCCCCGTTTTTCCCCCTGAGCCCGTTTGTTTTCGGCCGTGTGAAAATTTCTGCGGGCATAATAGAAGGTATTGAAATAGACGCACCCCGAACCGTAAAGAGTGACCAGCAAAAACAGAAGCAACAATCTAAACCGTTTCATATTCCAGTTCCTGAATATAACCATGGCGCAGTCCGGCCCCGTAAAACGCTTCCACCGCCGCCTGAAATTCTTCCGGCGCAATTTTGCGGTGTATCAATGCGTCATGCGGCGCCTTATACGCGGGGAAATACTGGCTCATCAGGGAAACATGCACATTCGGCGAAATTTCCCCGGCCAAATAACGGAATATTCCTTCCGAACCGGAGAGATTCTCCGGCAGAACCAGATGCCGCACGATTACCCCCGATCGGGCTATCCGGCGACGGTCAAATTTCAGATTTCCCACCTGACGGTACATCTCTTTTACGGCGGCTCGGTTGATCTCGACATAATTGCGGCAGCCCGAGTATTGTCGGGCGATTTCATTGTCATTGTAGCGCATATCCACCAGATATATATCTATTATACCCTCCAGTTGCCGCAATATCTCTAATTTCTGATACCCCGAGCAATTATAAACGAGCGGAAGATTCATCCCCTCCCGGCGGGCCATCCCCACCGCCGTCAAAATCATCGGCAACATATGATCGGGAGTTACAAAATTTATATTGTCGGCCCCGCGCCTTTGAAGGTCGAGCATCATCTCTTTCATTTCATCCAAAGTCACAATCCGGCCGTTGCCGAATTGAGAAATCGGGTAATTCTGGCAGTATCTGCAATATAGGGAGCAACTGGAGAGGAAGATGGTCCCCGAACCGTTGCCGCCGGAGAGCGGCGGTTCTTCCCCAAGATGAATATTATAACTGGCGACTTTCAATTCGGCCGTACTGCGGCATTTGCCGGTTTGACCGTCCCGACGATTCACCCGGCAATCTTGCGGGCAGAGGCGGCAGTCTTCCAGCGACCGGAATAATTCCTGCCCCAGCTCGATTATTTCTTCGGGCGAACGCCGCTTCATTCTTTCAACCTCTTGACTATCTCCGGAAGGATTTCGCCTGATTTCCCCTGTGCAAACCAATCGGCATATTCCGTCAGGGAGGTCGGTTCAACATTGATTTCAACCAGATAGGCCCCTTTGCGCCGGGCGGTCAGAGGCATGGCGGCCGCCGGGTAGACAATTCCCGAGGTCCCGACCGAGAGAAATAGTTCGGCGCGACCGGAGGCCTCAAAAGATTCTTCCAGGGCTTTCTCCGGCAACATTTCCCCGAACCAGACCACATCGGGCCGGATTCGCCCGCCGCAGTGGCATTTGGGCAGGCCCTCTGATTCGAGATTTATTTCTCCGGTGAATGGTTCGCCGCATTCAAAGCATTTATTTTTGGAGATATTGCCGTGAACTTCGAAAAGATTTTTCGAGCCCGCCTGATGGTGAAGGCCGTCGATATTTTGGGTGATTAGAGTAAAATCAGGGTAGTGGCTTTCCAACTCCGCGAGGGCATAATGTCCGGGATTGGGAGAAACCCCGCTCATTAAATCCCGGCGGTGAAGATACCATTCCCAGACCAGTTTGGGATTGCTCAGAAACGCTTCCACCGTCGCCAGTTCTTCCGGCCTGAATTTGGCCCAGAGGCCGTCGGTTCCGCGGAAAGTCGGCACGCCTGATTCGGCCGATATGCCGGCGCCCGTCAAAACCGCCACTTTTTGGGCCGATTTTAGGATTTTCAGGAATTTCTCCGGAAAGGCAATCATAGCGATGTAAGATACGAAATTTTCCGCTTTGGCGGAATAGTTATTTCGTCCTGACGATGCTGTAAAAGCCGAAAGGTGGAATCGGTTGGAAGAGGATCTAATTTGGCTTGCCGTATTGGCCATGATTATTCTACTGATTACAGCTACAGGGATTAAGTTTGCTCGGCACGCGGAATTATTAAAGCCTTTTCCGGGATCAAAGGATTTTAAAGAATCAGGACCAATTTGCCGATTTGCCTGCCATTTTCGGAATCGACTACAAAATAATAGATGCCGGAGACAGGCGCCTGCGTATTGCGGGTAATCATATCCCAGGTATCATGGCCGCTTAAGGGAGAATCAGGCGGGTAATTATGAATTACCTCACGTATCAAATCACCGTCAAGGGAAAATATTTTTATCGTGCATTTATGAGGAAGATTGATAAAATGAATAACCCGGGTTCTTTCTGCCGGCAAATATTCCTGACCGCGACCTTCAAATCCCCCTCCCTCCATATTGCGATAATTACCGTCCGCCCGATACGGATTGGGGTAAGCTATAACCTGCAATTTGCGCTGCTCAACCACGGCGGCGGTGTTCACGGCGTAAGCTTCAACCATATTGACCATCGGCTTCGTTTCCTGCACACCGATCCCCAGACCCGCCGAGCCGTAGTCGAAAGCCGACACGGATATGTAATATTTGCGTGACGGCAACAAGTTCCGCATATTGTACTCATATTCGAAATATTTGAATTGTCCATTTTCGGTGAGTTCTTTGGGATAATAGGCTTTGGCTGAATCAAGATTCAGGGTCGTCGGAAAAGACTGATCCGGATAGACCTTGTGAATTTTCGTGGTATCGCTCAAATCCGATGCGTTCCAATCCTGCCGGGTAAAGTAATAGGACGTATCGAGAAGTTCGTTATTCTGCACGACTAAAGGACGATCCACCGTATAATCAAGCGGTCTGAAAGCCGGACCATATAATTTCTGCAATGAATCCAAAGTCATAGGATCGGATTGCAAAAGCCATTGATTGAGACCGCGATCATATATCCAGCGACTGTAGTTATCCCTGTCATAAGAAGACAGAATTACAAAATCTTTATTGTATGGTGTCAGGGACTGATAAACCCGGTAACCTTCAAAATCGTATTTATTGCTGAAAATATCGCGCGTATATTCGCTCTTATAGCCATTCCAACGGATATCTATCACACCAGCGTTGAAATTATCCAGCCCGGTCTTAATTCGCAATTTGGGAGCCGGGGGCGGCGAAGCCGCCCGCAAATCCGGAATACCGTCGCCTTCATAGAAAGTAGTATCTTCTTTGAGGCAAATAATGGTAGTTTCAGGCGGATTGACATTGTTATTCACTACAATTCCGGAATCGACACAGCAGACCCGATATCTCCCGGAATAACCGTCACCATCAGTGTCATAATTGGGATTGTCATAAACCCATTCCGCCCATCGCGCATTGCGCACAAATCGACCTAGGTCTATGTTTTGCATATATGCTTGAGGGTCGTAGGAGTCTCTCATATTGTCGCGAAAATTGTGCCAATCTTTGTGAACACTGTCCCCAAGAACAACAGCATAACTGAAAGGGACTGTTTCTCCCGGAAAAAGATTGAAGGGACCGAATGATAAAAGAGTCTCTATTCCCCATCCCCCTGTCTTATTTTCGTTTATTACAACGGATGGCACCGTCAACCAGCCATCGACAGCATGATCCTGACCCAGAGATATCAAATCATAATCAATTTCCCGATTCCCCATCACATAGTATTTATTTTCATCACCAAATGGCACCCCGTTCAGCTCTGATGCGAAAATTTTGCTCCTGCCGAAATTTCGCAACGGCCTCCCGTCTGCATCCGCTTTACGTGGGGCGAAATTTGGAAAATCAGGCAAAATAATTATTTCTCCATTGGCGTCGGAAATAATATTTGACATCCACCAATTATAGCTAAAGTCCCCGGCCGGTGAATTCAATAATTTGATGCCGACTGCCCCTTGCGCCGACTTACGAAAGAAACCCGACGGTGGCGGGCCAATGCGAGGCGTTCCGCTGGCGTTAAAAGCATAGGCAATATTGACAGTATCTTCCCTCCCGGGGCAACTACTGGCCGGATAAGATTTTAAGAAACCGCAGAAATCCCCGGCAAACTCAATGGTATCAGTTATAATATTTGGCCAAAAGGGAAATCCAATGCCGATGGGGACATATATTCCTACATATACATCCTTGAGAGTCTTCTCGCCGATATTTCTAATACCACAATTGAAAATGACGAAATCATCCGTATATCCATAACTCCAAACATGGCTTCTCTGGGTCAATTCAACATTCAGTGGCACATGAGTGCGGCCGTCCTCCGGGTCCATTTTGACATAGATGGGATTCGTAATGGTATCGGTGCAGACAATAATGAAATCCTGTTGACTCGCGGCATCTTCAGCATAATTGCGACTATATGGCTCGCTGGATTTTTGAACAATTTTGCCGCCCGGAGCGGCATCGGGCCAAAACTCATGCACAAAATCAAAACTCTCTTCAGTTGTGGAGACGAGAGTATCGCGAGCAACTATGGCTCCAATCCAATACCCGCAACCCCAAAGATAGTTTAACAGAGTCCCTTTAGGAAATTCGCAGGGAGGAATAAAAGGCGCGCCGGTAAGAGGATCGGAGAAAACACCCAAGGCAAAACGAAGCGAATCGGGAAGTACCACTCCAATTTGGCCAAGATTGGTCAGGGGCATCCGAAAATTACCTATATCATGAGTGACATATTCAATATTGGGTATAGTCTTGCTCGGATATCCGATCGACAGATCGGCCTTATATATGGTTCCTCCTTTCTGCAATCTGGGATTCATTTGGGAATAAATATTTTTTGGAAGAACGACGTAAGTTACAAGCAGGGCAATAAGATAAAACAGTTTTCTGTCGAGCATAAAGAAGGCAATATGAACTTGCCGCATTCCCCGCAATCCTCTTGAGCAAAAACTGGATAGTTAATAGACGCCTACAAAACACAGTCTATCCAAACCTATTTATAATAATCACTTTTTTAAATTTGTCCCGCACCTTTTGCGGTCCTTAAGACACTAATAATGTTAATTGAGATATTATTCGGGGAATTCGATGGCGTGATTTATACCGCCCCGGCCGCCCTTTTTTCGAAAGTCACGGCGTTCATCACCGAATCAACCAAGAAATAGTTTTCCGGATGAAACGGCATATAAAACAGACTTATCACTTCCGGCTCGATCGGTTCATGGCCGCTTTTGACATTATGGTTTCGCGTAATTTTTTCGCGATATATTATCACTTCCGTCAATGCCAGCGCTTCATGTAAACCCAATGAAACCGCGTTATAATTCTTATCCATACTCACTGCATCGCCGATTTCCAGCTTCGGATACGCGCTTGACATCCGCTTGGCCAGTTTGAACATCGCTTCAAAATTGGATAGTTTGAAGGCCGGTATCACCAGCCAGTCGGAATCATATATGCCGCCGAACATCCGCCGCAGTGCCACAGCCGATTTTAATCCAAGTTTCATGGCCCAGAACGGGAACCATTGGTCATTACCGGCCGTTCCGCCGGTCGAGTGGCCAATTTGGCGAAGCATCTGCGGATACCGCTCCAGTTGAATCAATCTTTGACAATTACGGCAGATATAGACATAGGACTGCTCCGCCGGCAGATCAACGCCGCATTCGGGACAACGGTGCAATTCCACCGTCAGCCGCCCGAATTGCATCTGATCCTGCTCCGGCGCCCGATCTTCTTCCCTTTCCCCTTCAGCATTAAATACCACCCGCCCGGTCAGACCGTCGATTATAAACCGATATGGTCTGCCGCCAAGAACAGCGGCAATATTGAAATACGGAAAAAAGACTACTGACCCTTGCGGATGGAATAATTCGGTCCGGTTGCGGCCGAACTCCGCCTGCACGATATTTCCCATTCCGGCGATATTTTTTTCGAGCGATGGTAACACCTCCGCCCACGGCTTAACCGCCGGAACGCACTCAAAACCTTCCTCGACATTTTCCTGCGAATAAGGCAGTAATTTTATATATTCAGCCCGCATCCCCAGCGAATAAGGAATTTCGTCCGACGGCGCCCCGGCCCCGACCGTCGCCATAAAAGGGGTCAGGGCGATATCGGTTTTGGTGTCCTTGACCGTCACATCCTGGTTGTATTGGTCATCGATCGCCACCACCCGCTCTTCAATCCGGTTGCGCAACTTCAAAACAATGGCGTCGATTTTCCAGTACGGATAGTACAGAGCGGTAATTTCGAGATTCGGTCCGGTCAAAGGAAGTCCGTTGTCTTTCAAATAACGGTCGAGCCGGGCGCGGACTTCGATTCTCTTGATCTTGCTCTGCACCAGATAGGCGGGCGGGATTTCCGGCATCACCACCCGCAGGGCCGAACCGCAATGGGTGCAGGTCAGGACAAAAAAGTCGCTCTGAAGCTCCAGCTCTCCGCCGCACCCGGGGCAGGTCACCCCGATAAAAAAGCCGCTTTTCGGCTTAGGACGGGCTGCTGTCGGAATCATTTATCGCCTTGCCGCAGGAGCCGCAGAATTTCGAACCGGGCACAATTTCCGCCTGGCAATGCGGGCATTTCA
>CALMKK010000231.1 GCA_937867135.1 uncultured candidate division Zixibacteria bacterium | reverse complement strand
TGTATATTTCCGTTTCGGATAACGGCGGTTTGAACTGGGATATCGCCCGTAACCTGACCGATTCCTATACGCCAAATTGCGATACGGCTGGTAACACGGGTGGTCATGTCGAGTGCGATGCCGACCAATGGCCATCGATGTCCCGTTTCGGAATAGATACTCTCGGTTCCGGGGCCGATTTCAGCGCGGTGCCGGTGATTGACCCGTCGGGGTCCTATATCGGCACGAAATTCCTGGATGTCTTCTATGTCAATGACAAATATCCCGGCGGTTGCATGCAGGATGCCGGTGTCTGGACGATGAATCCGCTGAAATGGTTCCGGGTGCCATGCGTGAATCCGGTTTCGAATCCGGTGCTGTCCTGGAGTCCATCCGAGATAGCTGATCCGGCCTGGACGCTACCCAACGTCCAGAAAGATACGACTATTCGTTTGGAAAATATCGGCAATGCGCCAATGACTTTATCAAGTGCGACGACCGTGAAGCTGACCGGAACATCGGTAGACTGGCTGAATATCGGATCGACCCCGATCACCATATCGAATCTAACACCGAATTACGCCGATATGCATCTATATCTGGGGGGGCCGGGGGTAACAGGAACAGCGGCATATGACGGATTAATAATTTTTAGCGGAGACTTTGCGGGCAGTCCCGACACCATGGAGGTTCATATTATCATCGCCGATACGGTTCAGCCGCCGCGGTGGGCCAAGATACGAACGACAAGCAAAGCTATATGGTTCAATAACGCAGGGAATTTGGGTCGTGGCGGGACTCTGCTTGACGGCTGGAACGGAATGGCATTTTTCAACGATTGCGACACGGCCAATAATATTCCGGGGGCCAATGACAATGCTCGGACTTATTTGTATGATGCCAGTCCCTTTGTTTTGAAGGCGACCGGGACGACTGACACGACCTTCTTCAATTATATCTGGAATACCGACTGGCTTAGTGAAGACGGATTTCGGCCGTTACAGAATATTATTCTGGACAGCACTTCTCATCCTGATTACCGGTATGGTTATACCGGCAAATTCGTTACCAATGACTCGGCGATTGCGGTGGAATGTGAATATTTCACTTCGACATCACCGGATAGTAGTGATTTCATTATTAAGAGAGTGAAATTCTATGCTACCACAGCGACTATAGCTGATAGCACCTTCCTCGGCGAAGTAATGGATTGGGATATCCCCTCGGATTCCGGGGTTGAGAACGGATCCGGCTTTGATTCAACAAGGAAGATGATGTATGTTTATGGCGCCGAGTACGGCCCCGATACCGGTCAATATTCTTCATGGAACGACTGTGTAGCGGCCAATCGGCGTTATGGAGCAATCAGCTTTTATGGCGGCCGCAGAATAAAGAGCTACCTTGTATTTGACATCGGTCCCAAAGGGATGTTTACCGGGACCAATGCCAACTGGCGGAAGCTGACCGGTAATTTCCCGCCGCAGAAACTGTATACCAAACTGAACAGCTTGAGCGGTTATCAGGCCTGGCAATCGAATGAGCCTTCTATGGAGGACTCATTGTATCAGGACTTGAATATGGTCACCTGTTATGGCAAGTATAAAATGAACGTCGGTGACACTCTTATCTTTGTCATTGTATTAGCCACGGTTTATGACGGCGACTTAATGGAATTGCAGGCTTCAATTGATAAAGCCAGGCGGTGGATTGAGGACCATCAAACCTTGCCTCCTACCACCCATTTCACTTGCTGTAGTATCCCGGGGGATGCCAATCATGACCATGTGGCGAATATTCTTGATGTCAGTTATATCATAAATTACTTATACAGGCAAGGGCCTAAGCCGCCATGCCTGGACCATGCGGATGTTAATAATGATTCCAAAATAAATATATTGGATGTCAGTTATTTCATCAATTTCCTTTACAAAAATGGACCGGCTCTGCGCTGCGGAACGATTTTGACCTAGGGGGCGGCCGGTAATATTTCTATAAAATGGCAGGATAGGGGCGAGGGATATTTTCCGAGCCCCGGGGACTGAATATATCAATCCGCATTTGTGGCCGTAAAGAGGCGGTTTTACTTCTGCATATCGCTACTCCAATTTATCTTATTTTCAATATCCGCTGATAAAATAAAACGACCCAGAGAAAGCGTGTTCGCTCAAAATACGCGTTGCGGCACAATAAGTTGCTACGCATTTTGGCGCAATTTTTTGCATTATTTAAAAAATGTCAAAAAAATAAGCTCGTCAAATGCATAAGCGCCTGCCAAAATCAAGCATATACGTCCAGTTAAGACAATATCAGTATTGCCGATAAGAAGGATTAAAAGGGAGGTTTTTGAAAGTCTCGACGACGTTGACATAGCTATGATTATCCGTCTTTTAAAAATATTAATGCTGATTTTTGTTGTCGCGGCACCGGCGGGCGCCACGGTTTATTATGTATCGCCGACCGGCAATGATGCATTATCCGGCTTAACTCCGGCTGAGGCATGGGGATCGATTGACAACAGAAGTGACACCACGCTTGACAGCGGATATGTCGTTCCCGGAGATACGATTAATATTCTCCCGGGGACGTATTCGATATCAGTCCCAATCAGCCTGATAATCGCCGGCACGGAGTCGGCTCCGATCGTGTATCGAGGATTCGGCGGACGGCCTCTCATTTCAACCGAAGTCCCGATAGGCGAATTGATTGCAATTGACGGCTCGTTTATAAATCTCGAGAATATTGAATTTTCAGGGGCAGGCAAAATTGGGATACTTGTTCGAGCAGATTCCAGCATCATCTCCGGTTGCCATATACTTGATATTGATGGAAATGCTATCCAGGTGGAGGGATCTGACA
>CALMKK010000230.1 GCA_937867135.1 uncultured candidate division Zixibacteria bacterium | reverse complement strand
GATCGTCCCGACATTAACGTGCGGCTTCGTCCTAACATATTTCTCCTTTGCCATAGAAAAAACTCCTCAGTCTATTTAAACATACATCATATTCGAAAACATCTTGGTGGCTACCTCTCGCGGTAGCGGCGCATACTTCGCAAACTGCATCGTGTATGAACCTCGTCCCTGTGACAGGTTCCGCAACGCCGTGGCGTAACCGAACATTTCCGCCAGAGGTACGATCGCAGTTATAATCTGCACATTGCCGCGCGGCACCATCCCGTTGATTTTGCCCCGGCGAAGATTCAAATCGCCGACCACGTTCCCCATATACATCTCCGGGCAAACCACTTCCACACTCATGACCGGCTCCAAGATCGCCGGATGAGCCTTGCGCACCGCATCCTGTAGCGCCATCGAGGCCGCAATTTTATAAGCCATTTCATTGGAATCGACATCATGATAGGTGCCGTCGAGAAGGGTCACTTTTATGCCCGTCAATGGGTAACCCGCAATGGCCCCGTTGGTCATCGCTTCTTTAACCCCTTTTTCGATCCCCGGTATATATTCTTTGGGAATAGCCATTCCCGTCATTTTATTTTCAAAAGCAAAATGCGTTCCGTTTTCCGTCGGCTCCACCTTCAGCCACACATGACCGTACTGGCCCTTGCCGCCGGATTGGCGAATAAATTTCCCTTCTTGCTCAACCGCCGCGGTAATAGTCTCCTTATAGGCCACCGACGGGCGGCCCACCGAGGCCTGCACGCCGAATTCCCGGATCATTCGATCTACCAGAATCTCCAGGTGCAATTCTCCCATTCCGGAAATAATCGTCTGCCCCGTTTCTTCGTTTATTTTGGCTTTGAATGTGGGATCTTCTTCTTCGAGTTTTTGAAGGGCCTCGGCCAGCTTATCTTGATCGGCTTTGGAACGCGGCTCAATGGCGACAAATATCACCGGTTCGGGGAAGTTCATAACTTCTAAAACAATCGGATGCTTGGTATCGCACAGAGTGTCGCCGGTCGTAGTCTTGCGAAAACCTATGATGGCCACAATATCGCCCGCCGACGCTTCTTCAATGTCGGCCCGCTTATTGGAATGCATCTGGAGAATCCGCGCCACCCTCTCTTTTATCCCCGAATTGGGATTGAGAAGCGACATCCCGCTTCGGATCGTTCCCGAATAAACTCTGACATAACAGAGCCGTCCCGAATGCGGATCACTCATAATTTTAAAAGCCAAAGCCGCGGCCGGCTCGGCCGGATCCGCCTTGCGATGCAGTTCCTTTTTGCCGTCGGGCGAAAAGCCCGTAACCGCCGGTAAATCGAGCGGCGATGGTAAATAATCGACAATAGCGTCAAGCAATTTTTGAATTCCGCGATTGCGGAATGAAGAACCGCACAGCACCGGAACCAACGCACATTTGATAACCGCCACCCGAAGAGCCCGTATTATATCCTCGCTTGCCACTGTCTTTTCATGAACAAATTTATCCATCAGGATATCGTCATGTTCCGAAACGGCTTCCAGCATCGCATCACGGCTCTTTTTGGCCTCTTCTTTCAAATCGTCGGGAATCGGATAATCTGTGAACGTCGCGCCGAGATCCTCATCGTGATAAACGCGATAGGTCATCGTCACCAGATCGATCACGCCGGTAAAATATTCACCCTGCCCGGCCGGCATCTGAATCGGCACGCACTTCACGGAAAACTTTTCGTTCATCTCTCGGACGGTTTCATAGAAATCGGCGCCGACCCGATCCAGTTTATTTATATAGGCGATGCGGGGTACATGATATTTGTCGGCCTGCCGCCAAACTGTTTCGGATTGCGGCTCCACACCGCCGACCGCGCAAAAAAGCGCCACCGCGCCGTCCAGGACCCTCAGCGATCTTTCAACTTCGATCGTAAAGTCAACATGACCGGGAGTATCAATTATATTTATCTGATAATCGTGCCAGAAACAGGTAGTCGCCGCCGAAGTTATAGTTATCCCTCTCTCCTTTTCCTGCTCCATCCAATCCATAGTGGCGGCGCCGTCATCGACCTCACCAATCCGGTGAGTCTTGCCGGTATAATAAAGGATACGCTCCGTAGTCGTCGTCTTACCGGCGTCGATATGAGCCATGATACCTATATTTCTGAAGCGATTGAGATCCTTGTTTCCGGACATAAAAAAACCCTAACTGAATCGTAGCCAAGCCTCGCTTAACGATAAAGGAATCCTCGCGGCCGACCGTAAAATTCAGCAGGGTGCGGTTGGCGACTGAGCGGGAATCCTTATCTTATCTTAAAATAGGCTCGCAAAATCGGACTTCTTACCTTCTTTTAACTGTTCCTTCAAGTTTTAAAAACATTACCATCTAAAATGCGCGAACGCTTTGTTCGCTTCGGCCATTTTATGTGTATCTTCTTTCTTCTTAATCGAGGCCCCTTCATTATTGGCCGCCGCCACAAATTCGGCCGACAATTTCTCCGCCATCGTATGTTCGCCGCGGGCGCGCGAATATGTAATTAACCAGCGAATGGCCAACGCTACCCGGCGATCCGCCCGGACCTCCACCGGCACCTGATAAGTCGCACCGCCGACCCGACGGGATTTTACTTCCAGGACCGGCTTCACGTTATTCAAGGCCTTATGAAAGACTTCGATCCCCGGTTGACCGGTCTTCTTCTCGGCGCTGTTAAGAGCCGTATAAATGATCCGTTCCGCAGTCGACTTCTTTCCTGCTTCCATCATCGCCCCGATAAACTGCGAGATCAAACGATCTCCAAACTTGGTATCGGGAATCAACTCTCTTTTGGGCGGTGTATTTTTCCTCGGCATGAAACTTACCTTCTTAATTATTTCTTGGGGCGCTTTGTCCCGTATTTGGAACGGCTTTTGGAGCGCTCGGCCACCCCGGATGCATCCATCGTCCCGCGAATAATATGATAGCGAACCCCGGGAAGATCTTTCACACGGCCGCCCCTTATCAGAACGATCGAGTGCTCCTGGAGATTATGGCCCTCGCCCGGTATATACGCGGTAACTTCCATCTGATTAGTCAGCCTGACACGCGCCACTTTGCGCAGAGCGGAGTTCGGTTTCTTGGGTGTACTGGTATAAACCCTGGTGCACACCCCCCGCTTTTGAGGGGACCCTTTTAAGGCCGGCGTGGTCGTCTTCGAGGTAACCGCCTTGCGCCCTTTGCGAATCAACTGACTTATGGTCGGCAATGCTTCTCCTTTATAAAAATATTATTATCCAAAACAAAAACAGAACCGTAATTTATTATTATCTCTTTCGCTGTCAAGTATTTTCTTGAAAAATATTGGCCAACGACTCGTCCGAATCGATATTCCCCGCCTCATCATCCTCGGTTATTATCTGCGAGGCGTGATAACGCGCCATTCCCGTCCCGGCCGGAATCAGATGCCCGATAATTACATTTTCCTTCAAACCGAGCAAATGGTCGATTTTCCCGTTTATGGCCGCTTCCGTCAAGACCTTGGTGGTCTCTTGGAAGGCCGCCGCCGAGAAGAACGATTCGGTCGAAAGCGACGCCTTGGTAATGCCGAGAAGCAGCGGCTCAAAGGTCGCCGGCTCTCCTCCCTCAGCTATCACGCGCGAATTTTCATCCATAAACCGGTTCCGGTCGACCTGCTCCCCTTCCAGGAAATTGGTGTCCCCGGAGCGGGTCACGCGCACCTTCTGAAGCATCTGCCGCACAATCGTTTCAATATGTTTATCGTTTATCTTAACACCTTGCAGCCGATAGACTTCCTGGATTTCGTTCACGAGATACTCCTGCACCGCCATTACTCCCGAAATCCGAAGAATATCGTGCGGATCAATCGACCCTTCGCACAAACGATCGCCGGCATAAACCCGATCCCCGTCGTGAACATGAAGGTGACGACCATGCGGAATCAAATATTCCTTCGTTTCCCCTTCATCGCCATGAACAAAAATCTGTTGCTGACCGCGAACCGTCTTCCCAAATTCAACTATACCATCGACTTCGGAAATTACCGCCGGGTCGTGGGGTTTTCTGGCTTCAAACAATTCCGCCACTCGCGGCAAGCCTCCCGTGATATCACGGGTCTTTGAAATGGCCCGCGGAATCTTGACCAAAAATTCGCCTCCCGTTATCTCCTGGCCGTCATGGACCAGAAGATGAGCCCCGGTCGGCACTCGATAATTGGCCGTGTCTTTTCCTTTGGAATCGATTAATTGAATCGCCGGGAACAAGGTCTTATCGCGTTCTTCGACGATAATCGGCTGAATCAAACCGGTCGTCTCATCCAATTCTTCCCGCAACGATACGTCGGGAACGATATCCTTGAATATCACCTTTCCGCCCATTTCGCTGACAATGACATTGGAATAAGGATCCCACTCAAACACCGTCTGCCCTTTTTCCAGATTCTGTCCGTCATTGATTAAAAGCGTCGAACCGTACGGAATATTCATTCTTGAACGAACCCGCTTCTTGTCGTCGACAATATGGACCTCGCCGTCACGGCTAATCACGACTTTTGATCCATCGGGTCTTTCAATCAGGTTGATTTCGACGAAAACCGCTTTGCCGCTCTGCTTCGCCTCAACCTTGGATTGCTCGGCGATACGCGCCGCCGTTCCGCCGATATGGAACGTCCGCAGTGTCAACTGCGTCCCCGGCTCGCCGATTGACTGAGCCGCTATGACGCCAACCGCCTCGCCGATATTGACCATTTTCATATTCGCCAGATTGCGGCCATAACACTTGGCGCACGCCCCGCGTTTTGCTTCACAGGTTAATACCGAACGAATTCGAACCGATTCAATCCCCGCCTCTTCAATCTGCAGGGCCTGTTCTTCTCCGACTTCGTCGCCGGCCTTGACAATGATCTCATCGGAAATCGGGTCAAAAACATCCTCTAAAACCACGCGCCCCAGAATACGGTCGCGCAGTGATTCTATTACTTCTTCACCTTCTTTGAGGGCTGTCACATCAATTCCGAGAATCGTGCCGCAGTCCACTTCGTGGATGATGACATCCTGTGCCACATCTACCAGACGTCGGGTTAAATAACCGGCATCCGCCGTCTTCAACGCCGTATCGGCCAATCCCTTCCGCGCGCCGTGAGTCGAAATGAAATACTCTATAACCGAAAGACCCTCTCGGAAATTCGAAATAATCGGCGACTCAATAATTTCCCCGATGCCGCCCGTAATCTTCTTCTGCGGCTTGGCCATCAGTCCGCGCATCCCGGCCAGCTGACGAATCTGCTCTTTCGAACCGCGTGCTCCTGATTCCGCCATCATATAAACCGGATTGAATCCCTGGCGGTCGCGGGCCAGATTGTTGAACATCACATCGGCCACCTCGGAGGTCGTCCTGGTCCAGATATCGATGACCTGATTATACCGTTCTCCGTTGGTTATGACACCGCGTTCATACCGTTTCCTGATTTTATCCACATCTTTCAGAGCCGTCTCGATTAAAACCGCTTTTTCCTGCGGTACCAGCAAATCATCGATCGACACCGTTATACCGGCCAGTGTCGCATATTCGAATCCCAGCTTCTTTAATTTATCCAGGAATTCCACAGTCATCGACGGTCCCACTTCACGGTAGCTATTGAGCACCAACTGCTCCATCTTTCCCTTCCCCGCCACCTCATTATAGAAAGCCATTCCCTTGGGAAGGACCTGATTGAATATAATCCGGCCCACCGTCGTTTCCAGCAAACTGCCTTCGATTTTGACTCTTATTTTCGCATTAAGATTGAGTTGCTTGGCCGCATAGGCCGCCAGGGCCTCATCGGTATTGTAAAACACCATTCCTTCGCCCTGGGCCCCCGGACGCATCTTGGTCAAATAATAACAGCCGATAACCATATCCTGCGATGGTATCGATATCGGGCGTCCCGATGATGGCACCAGCAGATTATTGCTGGCCAGCATCAACAATCGCGCCTCCAACTGCGCCTCAAACGACAGCGGCACATGAACTGCCATCTGATCGCCGTCGAAGTCGGCGTTGAACGCCGCGCACACCAGCGGATGCAACCGAATCGCTTTCCCTTCCACCAGCTTGGGATAGAAAGCCTGAATCCCGAGACGGTGCAGCGTCGGGGCACGATTTAGAAGAATCGGGTGATCTTCGATAATCTCTTCGAGAATGTCCCAGACTTCCGGACGTTCCCGCTCCACCAGTTTCTTGGCCGATTTGACCGTCTGCACATACCCTTTTTCTTCCAGCTTCATTATGATAAAAGGCTTGAATAATTCCAGCGCCATATTCTTCGGAAGACCGCATTGATATAACTTCAGTTCGGGGCCGACTACGATCACCGAGCGCCCCGAATAATCGACTCTCTTACCCAGAAGATTCTGGCGGAACCGGCCCTGCTTCCCTTTGAGCAGATCCGAGAGCGACTTTAGCGGCCTCTTGGAATCACCGCGGACCGAATGGGTCCGCCGTCCGTTGTCGAACAGGGCATCGACCGCTTCCTGAAGCATTCTCTTTTCGTTGCGCAGAATCACTTCCGGCGCTTGAATATCGATAAGCTTTTTCAAACGATTGTTTCTATTTATGACACGGCGGTACAAATCATTCAAATCGGAAGTCGCAAACCGACCCCCTTCGAGCGGCACCAGCGGCCGCAAATCGGGCGGCAATACCGGAATCACGCTCATAATCATCCAGTCCGGACGATTGGTTGACTGACGAAACGCTTCCACTATCCGCAGTCTTTTCAAGGCGTCTTTTTGTCTCTGCGCCGATGTTTCCACTTTCACCTGGGCGCGCAACTGAATCGATAAGTCATCCACATCTATCTTCGCCAACAGGTCGCGTATCGCCTCCGCACCCATCCGGGCGTCGAACTTCTTCCCGCTTTCCACCAGCTCCTGATATTCCTCTTCCGTGATTATATCCCGTTCCTGATATGAGGTGTTGCCCGGATCGATTATGATATACGCTTCGTAATAAATTATTTTTTCCAATTCCCGAACCGAAAGATCGAGAAGATAACCGATGCGCGACGGCAGCGATTTTACGAACCAGATATGCGTCACCGGGACCGCCAGTTCGATATGTCCCATTCTTTCCCGGCGCACTTTCGATTGCGTAACTTCCACTCCGCAGCGATCGCAGACGATGCCGCGGAAGCGAATTCTTTTGTATTTGCCGCAGTTGCATTCCCAGTCTTTAACCGGCCCGAATATTCTCTCGCAGAAGAGACCGTCGCGTTCCGGCTTGAACGACCGGTAATTTATGGTTTCAGGCTTCGTCACTTCGCCGTACGACCAGGAAAGTATGACTTCCGGCGACGCTAATTGCACCTGAATGGCAGAAAAATCGGTCGGCTTTTTCTGCGGGGCTTTGGGGACGTTTGTAGGTAATGTAGCCACCTCTAAACTCCTTTATATGATTGCCGCTCTACGGCAAAATGTTTACGACTCGCAAATTGATAGATTGCAGACATCATCATCACTTCTCTACCAACCTGACATCCAATCCCAGGGACTGAAGTTCCTTTATCAGAACGTTAAATGATTCCGGTATGCCGGGCCCCGGCGGGTTTTCACCCTTCACGATCGCTTCATATACCTTGCTTCGGCCCGTCACATCATCCGATTTCACCGTCAGAAGCTCCTGCAACGCATACGCCGCTCCATACGCTTCCATCGCCCAAACTTCCATCTCTCCGAATCTCTGACCGCCGAACTGGGCCTTTCCGCCCAGGGGCTGCTGCGTCACCAAACTGTACGGCCCAATCGAACGGGCGTGAATCTTGTCGTCCACCAGGTGCGATAACTTCATTATATAAATATTGCCCACCGTCACCTCGCTGTTGAACGGGTCTCCCGTGTAGCCGTCCAGAAGGCGCGTCTTGCCGCTTTCCGGCAGTCCCGCCTCTTTCAGTTTTTCGCGAATCTGATCCATTGACGCCCCGTCGAAAACCGGTGTCGCCACCCTCACGTTCAACTTCTGAGCCGCCCAGCCCAGATGCGTTTCCAGAATCTGACCGACATTCATACGCGACGGCACTCCGAGCGGATTCAGTAGAATATCAACGGGCGAGCCGTCTTCGAGGTACGGCATATCCTCAATCGGCACCACTCGCGAAACCACTCCCTTGTTGCCGTGGCGCCCCGCCATTTTGTCACCCACCGATAATTTGCGGCGTATGGCAATCTTGACTTTGACCAACTGCTTTACACCGGGCGGCAACTCGGCGCCGCGAACCACCTTATCGATTTCCACAGCCATCTCGCCGTCTTTGACCGCCACCAGATCGGCCGCTTGTCGAAGGATATTGTCCACTTTTTTGTTCAGCGAAGCATTGTCGCTGTAGCCGTCCGGCGCGTAGGCCGCATCAAAATCGAATGTCGCCAGATGAGCAGCATCATATTTATGCCCCGAGCGAATCAACACCGAATTATCGGCCGTCGCCCGAATCGTACTGCTCGTCTGGCCGTCCAGGATCTCCGCCAAACGTTGGTTGCGATGACCGATTATATTCAATTTCAACTTCCCGAAATGCCGCTTTATTTGCGTGATTTCGGTTTTCTCCAATTTCTTTGCATCATCGGTCCTTTCTTTGCGTGAAAAGACCTTGGTGTCTATCACCACGCCCTTCATCCCCGGCGGCGCCTTCAACGAGGCGTCCTTGACATCTCCCGCCTTCTCCCCGAATATTGCCCGCAACAGCCGCTCTTCCGGCGAAAGTTCCGTTTCTCCTTTTGGCGTCACTTTTCCGACCAGAATATCTCCTGCTTCCACCTCGGCGCCGACCCGTACGATACCGCGCTCATCCAGATTTAACAGCGCCTCTTCCGAGACATTGGGAATTTCTCGGGTGATTTCTTCCGAGCCGCGCTTGGTGTCGCGAACCTGCAATTCAAATTCTTCTATATGTATCGATGTAAAAATGTCATCCCGGATCAATCGTTCCGAAACAATTATGGCGTCCTCAAAATTATATCCCCGCCACGGCATAAAAGCCACGGTCACATTGTACCCCAGAGCCAATTCCCCGGCCTCGGTCCCGGGTCCATCCGCTATAACCGTTCCTGCCTCCACCACGTCCCCTTCTTTGGTCGTCGGACGGTAATTTATGCAGGTGTCCTGATTGGAGCGGCGGAATTTCGTCAGCGGATATTCGTCATCTTCGTAAAAACCGAGTTCATCCGTTTTGGGACGAGCCGACGGTTTGATTATTATTTTGTCGGCGGCCGCATATACTACGGTACCGGCCCGACGCGCCGTCGTGGCCGCTCCCGAATCGATGGCTACTTTCCCTTCCATCCCGGTGCCGATAATCGGGGCCTCGGTTACAAGAAGCGGAACCGCCTGCCTCTGCATATTCGATCCCATCAGGGCCCGGTTGGCGTCGTCATGCTCGAGAAACGGAATCAGCGACGCCGCCACCGAAACAATTTGCTTCGGAGAAACATCGACATAATCGACCGCTTCCGGCTT
>CALMKK010000229.1 GCA_937867135.1 uncultured candidate division Zixibacteria bacterium | reverse complement strand
TTGGCCTTCGTTTTTTCCGGAACGGGCACGGTAACAACTGCGGCCTGGACTGATACGTCTACCTGGACCGACGCTTCTTTCAAGGCACTTTCCGACCTGTTCTTTACAACCTACGCGGAAAGCTGGGATGGCGATCTGACGAATGAAATCATTTCGGGCGAACCGGGCGACTTTTTCAATGCTACCGGCGCCAGCTTTTTGGGCAATACTTTTGAAACCAGCGGAGAGCACCTCTTGTTGCACTGTGGCGCAACCATTACCCTGAATCAGGCGGGAACCTTCTGCATTGACAGCGGTGGAGCGGCCAATACTACCTATGACTGGCTTCTGGAAGACCCTCAGGCGACTTTTGACGGCGGCAGTTCCAAGGTCTGCTGGGAGGTTCTTGGAGAGAGCGATGTAAAGGACAAAACCGATCTCGGGCTCCCCAAGGTTTTTGCTTTGAATCAGAACTATCCCAATCCGTTCAATCCGATGACTACCATTGATTTCGCCCTTCCGACAGCATCTTATGTGAAGATGGTGGTCTATAATCTTCTTGGTCAGAAGATTAAGACCTTGGTCGACGAAGAACTGACGGCAGGATATAAATCAGTGACATGGGATGGCACGACTGAAGGCGGTTCTGCGGCCGCATCCGGAATTTATTTCTACAAAATTGAAGCAAAGAACTTCACCAGCACCAAGAAGTTGATGTTGCTCAAATAAATATTGCTAAATTTTCGTCTTATGGCCTCTCAGTCTTTAATGGATTGAGAGGCCTTTAATTTATTGGCTTTTAAATGGTTCATCGGGGGCAATATTTTTTCGGAAATTATCTTATAACTAATTATATTACAATATAATACATCAAATAAATAATTATGTTAGAATTGGCAATTCTGCGCTGTTTATCTATAAATGTGTAATATTATGATTAATAATGAGTTATGTCGATTAAATAATAATATTGAAGATGTCAGGATGAAATGGTGAATATAATTGAGAAATCTTGTTGACTTGTGCCTCCATTTTAGTTAAGATTGCGTGTTAGGACGGTTTCCTTCTTAGATTATAAGCCTATAAACCATAAGGTGTTATATGTTGGGTGTTGTAGATAACAGATTCACGATTGGAAAAGAGGTCTATTATCCATTTTCGGTCGAGATGCATTATTTCAGAGTGGATAAACGATATTGGTCGATTTGCTTTGAGCGGATAAAGAGGGCTGGTTTTCGAATTATATCCACCGCCGTCCCGTGGAACCTTCATCAGGATGCCAATAAAAATATTGATTTTACCGGTTTTTCCGATTCGCGCAAAGATTTGATTGTCTTTCTGGAATTAGCGCGCGAGTTCGGTTTTAAGGTCATTCTGCGCCCGGGACCGTGGGTGGCCGGGCAATGGCCCAATGGCGGATTGCCGCAATTTCTCTTCTCCGATCTGAAGATTTTCGCCCGTGATGCCCGTGGTCAAGAGTTGCGCCTCAATGATGATGCCGGGGTTGCCGGCGGATATTTACCGAGTTATCTGCATTCCCATTTTCAGCATTTTCTGCGCAACTACTTTAAAACATTTATTGAGACAACCAAGAATTATATCCATCCTCGCGGCCCGATTTTCATGGTCGAGCTCGATTTTGAAACCTCGTTCGGTCATTACCTGGACCCGGCCTCGGCCGATTATAATCCCGATGTCCTGGCCAAATATTACCCGGAATTTCTGGAATCGCGTTTTGATGACATAAAGAAATTGAACCAGATGTATCGCGATAAAGCGGAGACATTCAATGCGGTCGAACCGCCTCGGGTTTTTTCCAATTTGGAAACCAAGGATTTGCCCAAAGTATTCGATTGGTTCCGTTTCCGCGAACATATGCTTCGTACTTATTTGGGAACACTCGAGGAATTGTTCAAGTCATATACCGTAGAGCCGCTCTTTTTCCGCTCGCTCTATTTTCGCCAGGGGGATCTTCTCCCGGCTTTCAATCTGGTTCCAAAAGACAATCAGCCGATGCTGGGAGCCAATATCTTCCCGGAGGGGGGATATTTCGACCTGCTTCAAAAGGGGCGTTTTCTGCAGGGAGAATACGGTTTTGCATGGGCTCCTTCCTTCGCCTCGGGCGGCGCCGCTACGGAACGGCAATTACAGGTCGGCGTCCGAAACTACCCCGACGGCCTGCGGCGATTCTATCTGGCGGCCGCCATGGTCAGCGGCTTCAAAGGTCTGAATTATTATATGTTTATCGACCGCGATCATTGGTACGGGGCGCCTCTGGCCAAGGATGGAACCATTTCCAGCGGATATGAAATCATCAAGCTTTTCAATGCGGCGATCCTCAATGTCAAGTTGCATGAAGTGGCGGCCCCAAGAAAAATGTGTGTTATTGGAAACCGGATGTATCAATGGATGAGTCTTTTGGATCATCCCAAAGAATTCCAGTATGTGGAGCGGCTGATGACCGATGTTTCGGCCGGATTCTGCCGGGATCTGATGCGGCTAAAACTCGATTATGATATCCGGGAAACGATTGATCCGGAAGCACTTTCAAAATATGACATGGTATTTATTCCGGTGGCCGAATTCATGCCGGAGGCCCAGCAGGAAGCGATTGTGGAGCTTCTTAAAAAGGGGGTCAATGTTGTAGCCTGTGGACTGATGCCGAAATATGATGAAAATTTCAAAGAGTGCCTGATATTGAGCCGTCATTTGCGGCTTAAAACCACTCTCGGCGAGGGGATAGATATTGTCAAATTGAGAACATCGCAATTTACTTCCCATATCTTCGGATATATTCTTTCGCCCGACGCCAAGACCAAGAAGCTGGCCACGGTTAATAAGAAGTATGTCGGGGTAGCCTCATCCCGATACAAAGGGACCTTCTATCTTTACTCCTTCAGC
>CALMKK010000228.1 GCA_937867135.1 uncultured candidate division Zixibacteria bacterium | reverse complement strand
GAACAACAGCATTATTTCACGAATGATAGTGTCATACTGATTGGCATCTTTTTCTGAGAAGCGGAGGAATTCGGTTTCCGGTTGTCGATCCCTGAGAACGGAAGCGGGAGGGAAGAGGCGGACAAAAGAGGGAGGGGGCTGGGAAATAGTTTCCGAGCCTTGTTGCTTGCCCACCCAGTCCAGGCCCCGGCCGATTGATCCGGGTTGTTCTTCGTGGCTGTAAATTTCGATAATATAACGAAAAATGTCGACCAAAATGCTGACTGAAGCCAGTTCTCCCGCATATATGGGCGGCAGGGATTCGCCGGATGCGCTTATTCGCGCGTTAATTCGATCGGAGATCTGACGAAGCAGATAAATTTCCGCGGCGGCTGTGCTTTCGGGTGTTTGGTCGGCCAATTGCGATAGTTCAAATTTATCCCAGGATTTCCGCGAAAGAAGGAAACCCAACAGGGAGTAATTTCTCAGTAATTTTGCCAAATTCAACTGAATCATCTCCTAAAATATATGGTACGGCGATAAATTTAGCATAAGGCATCTATGTCGCCGCTTAATTTATTGCTAATATATGAATTTTATGGGGAGTTGCAAATATTACCGAACCGCCCACCAGGTTCAGCCATTAGACATATTGGAAAAAAACTAAAAATATAATTATAGCCCAAAAATATCGCTTGGAAAATATTATACTCCCCTTATATTAAAACTGTCCCCATCGAACATACCGGAAACCGCCATGATGAATTGGAAAGCCGGGGAAATTTTGCAATTTGGCACGACACAATTAATGGTTTCCATAATTCTGGTAATTGAATAGCTTCAAAATCAGGGAGGTCGATGATGAGGCGAATCGTTAATTTCATTCCAGTTCAAGCGACGCTGTTGCTGTTGTTCATGATAATTTTCATCACTTTTGCCGGTACCGGATTCAGTATGAGGGATTCGGACAAGACAAAGAATATCAATGTAGTTCCGGTAAAACAGGCTCCGCCGGCCAAGCATGCGGGAGCGGAAGAATATATCGCCCCGATTGGCGGCGCCTATCGGAGTCTTGGTTTTGATCAGAGTGCGTCGTTATCGCCGGGGAAGAAGGTTGGTTCGACCACTTACGACAATCAATCCAACGGACGGATGAATCGCCAGGTCGATTGGCGCGGCAATCAGTGGGTTCATTTTACCTGGATGAAACAGATTGCCCGTGTTCCGGGAACGAATCGGCGCACCAGCTATGAGGCATGGGATCCTGTGCAGGGCCTATTTGCTCAGGCGGGGCAATCAGACAGTGGCGGCTGTGATATTCATATTCTGGCCGATAATATATCGGGTTATACCGGACTGGATGTAACGCCGGAAGGAAAAGTTGTCATTGGCAATCACCATTCAAGAACCGGATCGGCCGCAGATTATGCCTCGACGGTCTGGTATGATTTCGGCGTCGGAACCTGCTCTTTCAGTTCCTATAAGAGCCGTCTGCCAGACTCCACCATGCATTATTTCCCGCCCGGGGCAGGCGTGGATTATATGATTTGGCCGAATATCGAATATCAGGTCAGCGGGACCGATACGGTCACCCATATGGTGGCTCAGCAGGGGGACGTAATAAGTCCATCTTCAATATTGGGGTATTTCCGCAGGGTCGGAAGCGCCGAGACGGGCGTCTGGGATTACCCGCCGGTGACGGTCGATACGGTCAATGATATCGGTTATCTGGTGACGGCATCGCGTGTCAGCCGCAAGGTGGCGATAGTCTGGCTGGCTCCGTATCCATATGGTATCCCGGGTGGCGGTGAATCGGGAATTCGGGAGGGTGACCAGCGTCTTAATGATGTTTGGTATCGCAAGTCCAATAATATGGGGGCACCGGGAAGCTGGATGCCCTCGACGGGTGGAACCAATGTCACTAAGTTTGACTCCTCGCAGTCCGGCTGGTTGGCCCACTCCGACATTTCTGCCCTAATCGGCACCGATGATT
>CALMKK010000227.1 GCA_937867135.1 uncultured candidate division Zixibacteria bacterium | reverse complement strand
CAGGACACCACAACCAAAAAAGCCCCCCATACGGGGGGCTTTTTTTTATAAGAGGAAAATTCTAAACTAGATTCTAAGAGCGGATGATTTTAAGAATTTCGTCAACCTTATGGTCGAGAAGGGATCGGGTGCCGGCTTCGACATTGAGGCGAAGTAAAGGCTCGGTATTGGAGGGGCGGAGGTTGAACCAGAAATCATCGTATGAGACGGTCAGACCGTCGAGGCGGTCCTGGGTGCCATCGGAGAAATGGGCCGCAATCTGTTCGATTTTGTCTTTGGCCGAATCGACCCGGCTGTTGATTTCGCCGGAACGGAAATAGGGGTCGATCTCCTTTATTTTTTCGTCGAGCGGTCGGGCGCTTTTGCTCAAAAGCTCGAGGCAAACCAGAAAAGCAATCAGTCCGGAATCGGCAAACCAGTTATTGCGGAAATAAAAATGGCCGGAATGTTCGCCGCCGAAGACGGCATTGTATTTTTTCATGAGCGGCTTTATGAGGGCGTGACCGACCCGTGTTTTAATCGCCTTGCCGCCCATCCGTTCGATTAGCTCAGGGACGGCGCGGGAACAGATTAAATTGTAGAGAATCGTTTCACCGGGATTTTTAGCGAGAAGATTTTCGGCCACCAAAGCGGTGGTCATATCTCCGCCGACCTGCCGCCCATGTTTATCGACCAGAAACATCCGGTCGGCGTCACCGTCGAAGGCCACTCCGAAATCGGCGTCTTGTTTGGCGATCGCTTTCTGCAGGTCAACCAGATTTTCCAGTTCGATAGGCGAAGCAGGGTGATGCGGGAATGTCCCGTCGCGTTCAAAATAGAGGGGAATCAGCTTGACCGGCAAGCGTTCGAAGACAGGCGGAAGGATCTCCCCGGCCATGCCGTTGCCGGCATCGGCGACAATCGTGAATGGCTTGATAATTGAAGAGTCGATGAAAGAGAGGCAGTGGTCGGTGAAGGCCGACGAAATATCTTTGCGGGCGATATTGCCGCGCTGGGGGGCCTTGATGACAGTATCATTTTCAAGGGCCTCCATGACTTTGTCCAATCCTTCCTGACCGGAAAGCGGCAGAGCCTCTCTGCGACAGACTTTGAAGCCGTTATATTGTTTGGGATTGTGGCTGGCGGTAATCATTACGCCGCCGTCATAGCCGAATTTCCCCACGGCGAAATAGAGACCGTCGGTAGAAACTCGTCCCAGATCGACAACATCGGAGCCGGCATCGACAATACCCCGTGCCAGGGCGTCGAATAACTGATCCGAAGAAATCCGCATGTCGCGGCCGACCGCGATAGAGGCCGGTTTGAGATAGCCGGCCAGGGCGTTGCCGATACGATAGGCGATTTCGTCATTGAGTTGCTCGGGGACGGTTCCCCGGATATCATAGGCCTTGAATATGGAGTTGTCGAATTTCATATGATTTCCTTTTATGGAAATTTAAATATACCGCTTTTGGCTCATATAAGTCAATAATTTTGCTTGCTTTGCGGCCCGGAAGCCGGGTCGGTTTGTAATTCAGTATATCGACAAAGGTGATTGCAATTTGCGTGGCGCTTGATTTTTCGGCTCAATTCAAATTGATCAAAAGAGTGGTAATTGCGGATCATGAAACGGCACCTGGAATTATAATATCCCGTCATGAGACAGACGGGATTTTATTTCAGGCCATCCGAAAATTCTTTATCACAATTCGGCTGTGTATCGATAGGGATAATAATGCGGTTGCCACATGGCGGCTCGGATCAGTCCGGCTAATTTTTCATCCGGGAAATTCAAGCCCAGCCGTTCTTCCCGTGCCTGCCGCGCTATGGCCAGAGCCACGTGAAAAGAAACTTCCCGAATATTGTTAAGCGGCGGCAACAGGTAGCCATGGCGCCTTTGTTCGTCGGTCACCATGGCGGAAATTGCCTTGCTGGCGGAGTGAAACATCTTATGGGAGATACGGGTTGCCTGACAGACAATTGCGCCGAGACCCATTCCGGGAAAGAGATAAAGATTGTTGCATTGCGAGATATGAATTTCACGTCCGTCACGATGCATGACCGGCTTGAAAGGGCTCCCGGTGGCGACCAGAGCCCGGCCCTGGGTGGCATCGAGGGCCGCCTGCGGAGTGACTTCGCAACAGGAGGTCGGGTTGGAAAGGGCCAGGATGACGGGCCGCTCGCAATTTTGGGCCATTTGATTCAGAATATTATTATCAAAAGCCCCGCCTTGACCTGAGAGACCGATAAGAGTCGTGATTTTGGCATGCTTGACCACTTCGTCCAGTTTTGGCGACCGATCCTTAGATATCGGCCAGCTGGAAATGGCCTGACGGGGCTGGAAGAAATTGGCTTGATACGGTTCGGCTTTATCGCCTTCAATCAGGAGGCCATTGATATCAATCGCATAAATCTGCTTACGGGCGGCCTCCAGGGGAATCCCCCCTTCTTCCACCAGCATGGTAACGATGGCGTTGGCGACACCGCTTCCGGCCTGCCCGAAACCATGAATGGCGATTCGTTCCTCGCCCATGGGGCGATTTTTTATCCGGAACGCGGTCATCAGGGCGGCGGCCGCGGTGGCGCCGGTACCTTGAATGTCATCGTTGAAACTCAATATCCGCTCGTGATACCGTTCGAGAAGTGTCATGGCGTGATGCTTGCCGAAATCTTCCCACTGCAGGAGGGCGCGGGGGAAAATCCGTTTGACGCCCTGAATGAATCTCTCAATGACGGCATAATAATCTTCCCCGGTGAGCCTTTTCTGTTTCACCCCGATGTAGAGCGGATCATTGAGAAGCCGTTCATTATTGGTGCCGACATCGATACAGACCGGGAGTGTCGCGGCCGGATGAATGCCGGCGGCGGCTACATAGAGGGCAATTTTGCCGACCGGGATACCCATGCCATCGACACCCAAATCGCCCAGACCGAGAATCCGTTCGCCGTCGGTGGCGACAATCAGGGATATATTCGGAAGACCGATATTGCTAAGAACCTGCTCGATATTATCGACGTTGCTCGGAGTGACATAGATACCGCGATAGCGGCGGATGATGTGCGACAATTTGAGACAGGCCTGCCCGACGGTGGGGGTGTAGACAATCGGAAGCATTTCTTCCAGATGATTGAGCAAGAGGGAATAGAAGGCGGTTTCATTCCGGTCAAGAAGCCCGATAAGGGTGACGTAGCGTTCCATATCGGTTTTTTTGTCGCTGAAGTTGCCGTAACTTCGGGTTAATTGATCCTCAAGAGTTCCAATCGCCTCGGGCAAAAGGCCGTTCAAACGAAATTCGGCGCGCTCCATGCTCGTAAAGGCATGTCCCTTGTTTAAAAGGGGATCCTGGAGAAGAGTATGACCCCTCAGGCGGACAGCATAATATATTTCACTGGTCAGCGGATCGACCCGCATTTCAAATCGTTTCATTCTTTTAAAAAGCTCCTTCCTCGACTGCCGAAAAACGGGCAATCGTGGTTATGATATGCGGCGAAAAAGAGCGTGTCAAGCAAGCCCCGAAGATAATTTTCGCTCTAATAACGAGTAAAATCCTGCGAGAAATCGACGTGGATTTAGAGAAAATGAATGGGGCTTGCGGAGGGTATTTAATGCCGCTATTTTATAATGAGGCTTAAATCCAGGGAAAAAATTCGCTTTTGAAACTGAGAGGAGGTTCTTAATGGCTTCACGTAGAAGACAGGAATGGTTTGATGATGAATTATTCTGGCGAGAATTATATTCGTTTATGTTCACCGAGGAGCGGATGGCCGCGGCGGATAAAAATGTCAAAAATGTCCTTCAGCTGGCACAACCGAGGGGAAAAATGGTCCTTGATTTGTGCTGTGGGCCGGGGCGATTTTCGGTGGCTCTGGCAAAACGGCGTTTCAGGGTTACCGGGGTGGATAAAACGAGATATCTTCTCGATAAAGCCAAAGCACGGGCCAGGAAGGCAGGGGTTAAAATAGAATGGATTCAAAAAGATATGCGGGATTTTGTCAGGCCGAATGCCTATGATCTGATTTTGAATATGTACACATCATTTGGATATTTTAATAATAAAAATGAAGATATGCAGGTGCTGGGGAATATCTATGATTGCCTGCGTCCTGGAGGGGCCGGTGTGATCGATACGATGGGAAAAGAGCGGCTGGCAAAAATCTTTTTGGCGACGGCATCGGATACCCTGCCCGACGGCAGTCTGCTGGTGCAAAAGCATAAAATAATCGACGACTGGACCCGAATCCGCAATGAGTGGATACTTATCCGCAAAAATCGGGTCAAGAGATTTAAATTTGATATTTCTATTTATTCCGGCCAGGAACTAAGGGATCGGATGGAGAGAGTTGGGTTTACAGATGTGAAAATGTACGGCAATTTTGACGGGACGGAATATGGGCCAAAAGCGGAGCGGCTGATCATTGTCGGCCGGAAGCCGGGGAAAAGAATTAGAATGAGAAAGTGAGGGACTTTCACTGGCAAGAGCCCGAAGTGCATTGTTAACAACAACTCCGGGGTAAATTCCTATTTATCTTTTCCTTCAATCTCAAGCGTATTTAATGGCAGGTTTTAAGAAGGGGGCACAATGATTGCCCAAAATTGGAGGAAAGTATATGAATAGCAGTTCCGATCATGCCCAGATCGTAGTCAATCCATTTTTGATTTGCGGCGGTTGCCTTTTCGCGGGGCTGATGCTTCAATTGGCAATCGCCCTGCCGTTCCTTCCGCTTCAATCCGCCCATATTCTTGGGGTAATCGTCTTTTTCTCGGGATTTATATTTGGCGTGCCGTCGCTGATCCGTTTCCGAAAGGCTAAAACCACTCTTAACCCGCATAGAACAACTACGTCATTTATAAGCGGTGGGCCGTTCCGTTTCAGCCGCAATCCCATATATGTCGCCATGATTCTTAATTATGTCGGGTTGGCGATTCTCTTTGACAGTCTCTGGGCCATCATATTTCTGCCGGCGGTAATCTGGCTATTAACGCTCTGGGTTATTATACCGGAGGAAGAATATCTCGAGACGAAGTTCGGCGAAGAGTATCGTAAATATAAGGCCCAAGTTCGGCGCTGGCTGTAGAGGGGTCTGACGGGCTGAACATCGGGCCAAAGATTCCTGTTTTCTAATTCACTGATATGAATCAGCGGAATCCGGAACAGATGGAACGGCTCGATAAAATAAGTAAGATCGAACTTGGTTTCCCGTACGATTTCGTGGCCAGCGATTTTGTCCATGAGCCAATTTTTGGCAAAACTTTTAACCGTCTGGATCGGCGGGTAAGATAGAAATTCCAGGTCTTGGTTATGATGAGGAGCGGTTCAGTGGCCGCTCATTTTTTTTCGAAAAATAAAATTTCGGAGGGCCGCTTTGGGGCCCCCGGAATCCAGTAATATCTTCGCTATATATCGAAAATATATGTCGGCTGAATTATAGGGCCAATTTGACGAGCATCGGGTGGCTGTCGGCGGTACGGCCGATTGGTCTGGATGCTCGTATATCATGGGCCAATTGCACCGACGGACGGGCGTCATCGAGTCCAAATCCTCGTCCCGCGAGAGTTTCGCGATAAACGATGGTGTGTAAATCGGTAAACCCTTCCGAAAATTCAACTTCCTCGCCATCGATCGTAATCGAGCGGTAGGTCGGTTTATTCTGGGCCATTATTTCGGCCGGCAAATCGGAGTTTTCTATGGAAAGATACCACTGCACCCGCGCCCCTTTCAAATCCAGAAAACCGCTGGTTCGGGTGGGAGCGGCAATATGCACTTCCTGATGTTCGACGGCGCCAAAAAGCCAAATAAGAAGGTCGAAGAAATGGATGCCGATATTAGTAGTCAGTCCGCCCGAGCGTTCGATATTTCCTTTCCATGACACCAAATACCAGGGGCCGCGAGAGGTGATATAAGTCAGGCAAATATTTTTTTTGGTTTTGGCTTTCTCCTTTTGAAATTTCTCCCGGAGAGCCATCAAGGCCGGATGGACCCGAAGCTGCAAAATAGTATAAATATGACGGCCGCTTTCCTGCTCCAGTTCCTGAAGAGCGTCGATATTCCAGGGATTGAGAACGACCGGTTTTTCGCAGATGGCATCGGCGCCGACCCGCAGGGCGAATCGGGCATGAGCATCGTGGAGATAGTTGGGCGAGCAGATACTGACATAATGAATCTGCTTATCATCTCCTTCGCGGCGGAGTTTTTCTATGTGGCGGTCGAATCTTTCAAATTCGGTAAAGAAGCGGGCTTCGCGAAAATAAGAATCAAGCACGCCCACCGAGTCTTTGGGGTCGCAGGCGGCCAGCAGTCTGTTTCCGGTATCTTTAATGGCGCGAAGGTGGCGCGGGGCGACGTATCCGGCGGCCCCGGTAATAGCAAAATTTTTGGACATTTCAACTCCTTTGGGCGGCGGTTGGACGGCCGCGATAGCATCTTCTCCGGTGCAACATGGCATTAATATGGATTTTGCCGCGCCGGATGTCAAGCAAAGTAATGGACGGTATGTTCGGCCCATGATATTTGGCTTGAAAGGAGTGTCGAAGCGATTTTGCCATAATGGCCCGGGGCATAATTTTGTGTACCATAATGATTTCGCTTGACAAAATTTAAGTCGTGTATATATTTTTAATGGATGGGATCCCGACCTAAATCGTTTCTGTATCCTTCACGCGCCGGACTAATTTTAAGAAATAAAATAATTTGAAGACTATATAATTTTAACCAAGGAGTCGGTGGTATGAAATTCAAGAATCTTTTTCCACTCTTGGCGCTGGTGATGCTGTTTATCACAATAGCGCCGGCGTACGGGTATGTTGACCCGTTCCAGAATAATGAAGTTCTGGTCCGTTTGGGATCTGATGATCATCCCTGGGGCGGCGATTGTTCTTTCGGGCCGGAAAATACCGAAATCGGTTCCCCACAGGGCGTTTTCATCTGGGTGCCGTTATCCTTTATCGATTTCTTCCGCATGATGCCGTATCTGAATATCCGCACGGATATCCCGCTGATTAAGGGCGATGGCACGCATGACGGCGGAACGCCCCTATTGAAAACCTCGTCCACCACCAATACCCCTAACCCCGGAATTAACCAGCGAGGATATTGAGATGAGCCAAATTCTGAACGCAACCAATGATTACCGCGTCAGTTGCCGGGCTCACCTGTCGGGTCTTCTGGAACAGAAGAATTACAGCGAGGCGATTAGGTACTTTGAATCTGTTCGGGAGGTCCTCGACGGTCGGACCGACCTGGAGAGCGGTATTATAATGCGTCTCGGAGCCAGGGCATATCTCTTATCCGGAGAGTACTCCAAGTCCCTTCCTCTCGCGCGAACCGCCATCAGCATTCTTACGCGTTTCGGTGAAAATTCGACCGAACTCGGAGAATGTTTCATTGTGCTGGGTAATATCGAGAGAGACCTGGGGAAATACGGAGAAGCCGAAAAGGCATATCGTGACGCAGAATCGATTTTTAGAAGGAATGATGATATCGTTAACGCCGGTGAAGCCCTCAACCGGATGGCCGGGGTCCTTTTCCGCAAAGGGGATCCGGACGGTTCCTTGAGATACCTGCTCGAAGCGGTCGAAATGGCGCGCAAGGTCAACGACCGTCGCAAATTAGCCTATCTTTTCGGAAATATCGGCCGGGTTTATACCTTGTTGGGAAAACTGGCCGCCGCCGAGGAGAATATTCAGTTCAATATCGGTCTTTCGAGCGAATACGGCGATGAGGTGGAATTGGCCCGAGCCTATCTGTCGCTCGGCTATGTCCAGATTTTGCAGGATAAATGGATGCGGGCCGAGGAATCGCTGGAAAAAGGGCATGAATATGTTCGCCGCAATAATATGGAAAAGGAAATGGTCATCTATTTGACCTATCTGGGAGAACTGTTCATAAGAAAAGGCGATGATGAAGCGGGTCAGCAGGCTCTGGAACAGGCGGTTGCCAAAGGGCGCCGGATGGCTCCGGAGGCATTGCTGACGGCCCGTCCCCTGCGGCATCTGGCGGAATTGGCCCTGAAGAAAGGGGAATACCGCAAGGCCCAAATTACCATACATCGGGCTCTGGGGATAGTCGAGAAACTGGGCAGTACCGTTGACGCCGGCGCGATGCATCGGATTGCCGCCGCCTGTCATGAAAAATTGGCGCAATTGGACAATGCCCGCGAGGAATATTTCAAGGCGCTGGAAATCCTGGAAGAGAACAAGTCGCGATTGGAACTCGCGGATTGTCTGGCCGCGATGGGGAGTTCCGCTCTCTATGACACCGGCGCTCAAGTGCGGTATCTCTGCCGGGCGGAGGATCTCTATCAGAGTTGCGGGGTTCAGGCCAAAGTTACCGAGACACAAAGAAGACTCGGAAAGCTCGAAATCGGAGTTTGCATTTCCGCGAATAATCCGACAGCGGGGCAGGAAAACAGTGTTCCCTTCCACACCCGCAACCCGAAGATGGTTCGGATAATTTCCCAACTGAACCTGCTTAAAGATTCCGATTTGCCGCTTCTCATAACCGGCGAGACCGGAACCGGCAAAGATTATCTGGCGCGATATTTCCATTCCATCGCCCGCCCCGACGGGCCGTATGTGGCGGTCAACTGCGCGGCCGTGCCGGATACTTTGATCGAATCGGAGTTATTCGGATACCAGAAAGGGGCCTTCACGGGGGCGGATAATAACAAGCAGGGGCTTTTCCTGGCGGCCAACGGCGGGGTGATTCTGCTCGATGAAGTGGGCGAACTCCCGCTGGCCTTGCAGGCAAAGTTGCTCAGCATAATTGAAACCAAGAGACTTCGTCCCCTGGGAACGGCCCAGGAAGTCACGCTTGATCTGAAAATTGTCGCGGCCACCAATCGGGATCTTTACGCCATGGTGAAGGACGGGACATTCCGACTGGATCTATATTATCGTCTGGCCGGAATAACGTTTGAATTGCCGCCGCTCCGGGAGCGAAAAGAAGATATTCCCTATTTTCTGGAGTTATTCATGCGCCGTGACGGCTTGATTAACGGATCCCGCCCCGATCCGGCGTTGATCCGGCAATTTATGGATTATGAATGGCCGGGGAATATCCGTCAGCTGGAGAATAAAGTGAAGCATCTGGCGGTGATGGCCTCGCTGGCCAAAGAAGGGTCGATTACAGAATTATCCCGATCCTTTTTTGAAGAGAAACGGGAAGAAGAAACCAATTCGCTTTTCGAGCAGGTCGAGCGGTTCGAAAAACGACTCCTTCTGGAAGCGCTGGCGGCCTCCAACGGCAATAAATCCGAAGCGGCGCGGATATTGGCGATTCATGAATCGACGCTTCGGGCCAAAATGAAAAGATACAGTCTTGAGGCCATGGCCAATTAAATAAATCGGTAGCGGTCGGCCGGGCCAATTGAATGATTATTAAACGGTGGGGAATTTTAATTCCCCGCCGTCAGGTGACAAAATCGGGATATGGTGCAGAAGTCACCGGCGGCGAATTGCACTACCGCCGGGTGAAGCAGTCTTTAAGTCCATTCGTGAAACTTATCGGGAGGACGGCTGAACCAGGAATAAATGGGTCAACCCACACTCCAGGATCTTGATTTTATCAGGAGGGTCAAAATGAGCTCTAAGGCTGTCGGCCGATTTGGAGCGGCATTGGTGCTGGCTCTGATTATTATCCCCATTTTCTTTAGCCCCAACCTCGTCAATGCGAAGAGTAGTCGTCCCTCGACCGCGCGGGACACTCTTGGTTCATTTATATGGGTTTATCCGTTTATCATCGATGATCCGACGTGGGTAAAGCCCAATACTCAGAAGGATACTATTATCCATTTTGAGAATCGCGGCACCACCAGTGCTACCTTTTCATCTGTAACGGCGGTCAAATTGACGGGGGTGGCGCTTGATTGGCTGAATATTGTTAATCCGCCAATGGTCCTTCCGCCAGGCGGTTCGCACGATATGCATGTTCTGCTGGGGGGAGCCGGGGTGACGGGGCCGGCCGGATATGACGGCATCATTATTTTTGAAGGGGACTGGGCGGGCAGTCCGGATACGATGAAAGTCCATCTGATCGTTGCCGACAATGTGCAGTACCCGTTATGGAGGAGTATTCGAACTGCCTCCAAAAGCATTTTTATAAATAACGCCGGGAATATGGGTAGGGATGGGGCTATGAATTTCGGGTGGAATAGTCTGTCCTTTTTCGATGACTGTGACACGGCCGGGAATTTTAACGAATTTAATGATAATGCCCGGATTTATCTCTATGATGCCAGCCCCTTCGTATTGAGAGTGGATAACGCCGGCGACACCGTAATAAGCTACTCCATATACAGCGCCGATTGGCTTGATGGGAACGGGTTCCGTCCCCTGAAGGGATTAACTACAGATTCCTTGGTGTATCCCGATTTTCAGTATGCAAACGGCGGCAAATTCGTAACCCGGGATTCTGCCATCGCGCTGGAAACGGATTACTTCGCCCCGAAATCTGCCGACAGCGGCGATTTTATCATAAAAGTGCTGAGAATCTATAATAATACGGATCAGACCATAAAGGGAATCTATACGGGGGAATTGATGGATTGGGATATCCCATCCGATTCGGGCGTGCGCAACGGCTCGGGCTTTGATTTGACGCGGAAAATGATGTATATGTACGGCGCCGAATACGGTCCGGATACCGGTCAAAATGCAATTTGGAACGATTGTGTTTTGGCCGATAATCGTTTGGGCGGTTTCAGTTATTTTGGCGGTTATCAAAGCCACGGGGGGGCGTCGTTTCCGATCACAAATCCGCGCGGAATGTTTACCGGTTTGAACGCCGATTGGGTTATTCCCAAGGGCAATTTCGTGGCCGGGCAATTATTTGAAAAATTGAATGATTTCTCCGGCTACGAAGCCTGGATCTCGACACATCCGGAAATGGAGGATTCGGCTTATCAGGATTTGAGCCTGGTCGCCTGTTACGGCCGTTTCGATCTACCGGTGGGGGATACCCTGATTTTTGCGAGTATCTATGCCACCGTTTACGATAATGGTTTGGCGGGAATGATGGCCGCGATAGATAAGGCCCGGCAATGGCTGACCGATCGCCCGGAGCTGTTTATTCCACCGTGTGTCTCGTGCTGTGTCTGGCCGAGCGACTGCAATCATAACGGCACCGTCAACATTGTCGATATTTCGTATTTAATAAATTATCTTTACAGGAACGGCCCGCCGCCTCCTTGTATGGATGAAGCCGATTGTCATTATGATTGTGCCATAAATATAATCGATGTTTCGTGCATGATAAATTTCATATATAAAAGCGGACCGATTCCGCTGTGCCCCCCCTGCGGGAGTTGTAGTTGGGTTTTCTGACCGGCCCCTAAAGGGGACAAAGAGTGACGGGGAAAGCCCAGTTATCAGGCGACCAAGGCTGAAATTCCGAAAACGGCGGACCGAAAAAAACGACCGGATTGTCGGGCGGCGGTCCGCCGCAAATTTTGCGTCAGACATGGACATATTCTATCCATTATTTTCAAAATAATAATCTTACAAATGAACCCGACGGCGGATTTTGCTGTTATAACAAAAAAGCATTGATCGCCATATAATGGATTAAATCAGTCTAATTATAACCGAGATAACCGATTAAATGAATATAAAATTAATTTTCATATTCGCCAACCGGAGGTTTTATGTTGCGCCTTCGAAAAGTATGTTCTCTCCCCGCCCTAATGCTGGCGGGGTGTCTCGCAATTTCGGCCGCTGTTCCGGCCAGGGCCGACACCGTTGATGTCAGTATCGCCGGTTTTGCTTTCGGCCCGGCTTCGCTGACCATCAACCAGGGGCAGACCGTGCGCTGGACCAACAATGATCCTTTTTCCCATACTACTACATCGGATACACCTTTTTGGGATTCGGGAATTCTTGCTAACGGTCAGAAATTTTCGTTTACCTTCAACACGCCCGGGGCATATCCCTATCACTGCAGTATCCATTTGACTATGACGGCTACCATAACGGTTAATCCGCCCTGTTGTGTTCGCCCCGGAGATGTCAATGATAATGGCAGCATCAATATTCTTGATGCCAGTTATCTGATAAATTCCCTCTACAAGGGTGGGCCGGCGCCGCCCTGTCCGGCCCAGGCCGATGTTAACGGGAACGGGGCGACCAATATCGTGGATGTTTCGGCCTTAATAAACTTCCTGTATAAATCGGGGCCGGCGCCGCAATGTCCGGCATAAAAGCGGCTATTTTTTCCCTGCGACCAGAATGTAACTTAGCGGCATCCCGGGTCCGGCTTTTTGCAAATACTCATAGCAGAGGGAAATGTCGTGGTCGTATTCGTCGAATCGGATGATTTCGAAATGGCTGGATACTAAGCCATTAATGATATCGGACAAGGTATACGAGAAATCATAATGGGTGCTGGCCTCATAGGGAGTATTGGAATAGTAATCCAAACTCCGGTTCTCCACCCAGGGCTCTTTCCTGAAATATGACTCTGTCATGATAAACGGCTCATCCTTTTTATCGCTATTGAACATTTGCGTGAACGGATGCGAATCATAGATCAGCAAAATACCGCTCTTTCTCAGCAATCTCGAGGCGATTTTAAGAAAGCGTTTCAGATCCGGGAGCCAGGGAAGAAAGCCGATAGTGATGAATATCAGGTCGAAAGAGTTATCGTATATTTCGGGTATTTCATAAATATCGGTGCGAACAAATCCGCACGGCACCCTGGCCGTTTCGGCCAGGCGGCGGGCTTCCTCCACGGCAATGTCGGAAATATCGAATCCGATGCATTTGCCCGCGCCCAGATTTTTTAGGGACAGGGTCTCCCTACCGTCATTGCATCCCAGATGGGCGACATCCTTGCCCGCTAGACCGATCTCACGCAATTTCTCGGTTACAATTTCGTCAAGACAGGAATAGCCGGGAGCTTGGAAGGCCTTGAAGAATTTGCCGTCTTTGGCTTTCTGGTGGTAGGGCATGGCCTCATTCCAGGCAATTCGGTTGGCTTCGGTATATTTCTTTAAATCCATTTTAACCTCACAAGACTTTTTAAATCGA
>CALMKK010000226.1 GCA_937867135.1 uncultured candidate division Zixibacteria bacterium | reverse complement strand
AAATCTTCGCGAACTCCTTGATATATTTCAGAATCTCCCCGGCGGCAAGAAAGAACAGGGGGTATATCAAATTGAACGCAACCGCCTTTATTTGATTTCAACCGGGCTGGAATGCTATTTCATTTTGGCCCGGAATGTCGCCCCTGCGCGGGATCTTGAAATCGAGCTCCGCGCTGTTATCAAAAAATAAATTTTTCCTTTAAATTCCCCCGGATTGAAATAAAAAAATTGGAGAGGGGAATAAATTTGAAAAAACTCCTCAATATCCTTACGGTAAAGGGTTTTACAGCCGCTTCCGGCATTTTGCTTTCGCTACCACCCGGAAGGTGGGTCACGGCGTACGCGCAGCCATGAAGAGACAACCTTCATAATTGAGTTGTTAGAGATTTTTCAAAAGTCAACCCTCTCCAACTCATTTTTCCTGCAGATAATTTACGATTCTCAAAATTCGATTGCAAGTCTTTTTTCTTATCGTTGCAAAAAAAAGAATCGCTCATTATCTTCTCCATAAATTTATTCGGAACGGGAAGGCGGATTCTTTAGATGATTTATTCCATCGGCATCGATTTAATTGAAACCGACCGTGTCAAAAAGGCTCTGGAAAAATGGGGGGACAGTTTCGCCGATAAAATCCTCACCCCCGAAGAGAAAAAAATTTTTGACACCAAAGAAATCAAAGCCCCGTTTTTGGCTGGGCGGTTCGCCTGCAAGGAAGCGGTCATTAAGGCCTTAGGAGAATTTTTGACCGAACGGATCCCGTTCCGCCAGATAGAAATCCTGAATGACCCTTACGGCAAGCCGCTGGTCCGCCTTGATAATGCTATTCTCGAAAAAATACCCGGCAAAAAAATAATGATTTCCTTGACCCACGAACGGACCATGGCCTCCGCCGTGGCGATTTTGACTGGAGATTAAAATGGACGACAAAGATATTTTGCAGATATTTAGGGATTCGGATGCTTTGCTCGAAGGGCATTTCAAACTGACCTCCGGAAAACATAGCGATATCTACTATGAAAAATTCATGATTCTCAAGCGCCCCCGCTTGTGCGAGAGAGTCTGCGCCGCACTGGCCGAGATGTTTGAAAATGACAGAGTCGAACTGGTGGTCGGCCCGACCACCGGCGGCGTGATTATTGCGTACGAAGTCGCCAAATTTCTCGGAGTCGATTCCATATATGCCGAAGCGGCCGAAACCGGAAAAGGGCGCATTTTTAAACGAGGTTTCCATATCGATGAAGGCGCCAGAGTCCTGATTGTCGATGATGTCCTCACTACCGGAACATCAATCTTTGAAGTTATCAATCTGGTGAAATCCTACAATGCAGATATTATCGGGATCGGAATATTCCTCGATCGCTCTGGCGGTAAAGTGAAATTCGATTATCCCTTGAAACCTCTGGCCACGGTGGCCGCCAACGCCTGGGAACCGGATGTATGTCCCTTGTGCAAAAAGGGCATGCCGATAACGCAGAGGGGCAGCCGGAAATTTTGAATTGGCTAAATTGAACCCTTTAAGTGCTCGGTCGGTCCTCCCGTCAGGGCCGGACCTTTGACGGCAGACCGACCGCATAAGAGATATAAAAACTAAAATACGAGGAATATGCCGATCTATGTCATTCCAGCGAAGGTTGTCATATCAGGCACCTGATTGGCGGGAATCCAGAAAATTATCAAGCCCCGATAAGGCTTGACCTGTCGGTTTTTCAAATATTATCCGGGTCAATATTCCAATTGAAGGGATTGGTTTGAATATAGTTCTTGATTCTATAAAGATCAGCCGAATTTCTTATGAAATAAATGTAATTGCTCCACTTCCATTGAAAGCCACCATATTCTTCTTGGCGAATAAAATTCGACGACTTTGTCTTAAAATTCCAGATAATTTTCTCGATTGAAATCTCTTTGGGCCGCTTGTGAGGCAGGTGTTCATCTGCGGAGTCCGGGTCATTGGAATACTTCCGCAAATTATTTTCCAGAATGCGAACTATACCGTGAAGATGATTGGGCATTATCACGAATTCATCCAGAACAATGTTGCCGTAGTCGTCGGAAATCCCCTTCCAGCAGACACTGGTTATTTGACCGACAGGCGAGAGTATAAGCCTGTGATTTACGATTTCCGCAAGATTACATTCATGTCCATTGGTGCAAATTGTGATATAATAGGGGCCGGGCCCGCAATGTTGCGGATTTTCCGGCTGAAAAGGGAGCTGTTTCCTAAAATAATCTTCGTGATACATTTCGTCAGTATTCAGGATATTATGGATTCTTAAATGCTCAATTTCCCAATTATCCCCGTCGTTGAGCGGCCCTTAACAAGCTTGATCCGCTTCACCGTTCCGCCGTACGATTTCACAAACTCCGCGCCCACAATTTCGGAGATTTTGTAATCCGCACCCTTAACCAGAATATCCGGCTTTATCATCTTAATCAATCGTTCCGGCGTCTCTTCGGAAAACAGTATTACATAATCGACCGGCCTCAATGCCGCCAGAATCAGCGCCCGGTCCTTTTCATTTTGAATCGGCCGATTTTTCCCTTTGAATTTTTTCACTGAGGAATCCGTATTCAATCCGACAATTAGGATGTCACCCAGTTTTTTCGCCTTGGTCAGATAGTCAACATGCCCATAATGCAGAATATCAAATACGCCGTTGGTGAAGACGATGCGGCGACGGTTGGTGCGAAGAGTGCGAATGAAGCTGTGCACCGTCGAGGGGGAATATTTCCAGATGATAGTATTCATTTCTTTAATTAGCCCTTATGGTGGTTTATTATATAGCTATTTGGAAGACCATCATTATATGTTTACTTCTTTACTTCTTTTGATCGATGATATATTGACCTTTAACCTTTCCAATTCAGATTTTATTAAATCTAAAGTTTCATCATTTATTTTATCTGATCTAATGGATTCATCATAAATACCTTCAATATGATGCCGCAATTCCTCAAATCGTTTAATTGGCGGGGATATAGGTAATTTCATTAACTTGCATTCGCTAACACAAATTATGATCATCGAAGAGAAAATCTCCATTTCCTTATAAGATATCAATATCTGATTATATAATTCGTCATTTCCAATTGCCTGCAGAATTTCTGGATTGAAGAGGTTTCTGAATCCTGTTCTTTCAGCCGAAGTCAACAATTCATGCCATGCCTCTGTCTTTATGCTAATTATGGCAAGAAAATTCTGAAATTTCTCCTCCTCGTCAACTTTTGATAAATTTTCAGATTTGGAATAAAGGAATTCGCCAAATTTCTCAAAACTTGAATTTATGGCTGATTTTGAATTTAGCAAAATATTCTTGAGCGGGGTTCTGTTTATTTCGCAGCCTTGAAAAGCTGCTATTAATGAATCTCGCCATTGCCTTTTGCGCAATTTCACTTTTGTCTTTTCTTGGAGTGTGAAAGCCAAATAGACGCCGCAAAAGGTTCCAATGGCACCAATTATCAGACTATCCGCATTAGGATATATATTTATTATTCGCAATGCCATCCAAAGGAGAAGTGGCAAAGCAATTATCAGGATAGCGCGTGCATCAAGCTTATAAATATGTCGCTGGAATATATCCATGCCAGTTTTTAATACTTCTTAATATTAACGTCCTTTTTTGATTAATCCCCATTCGCAAAATGATGCTTCAATTCCGCCGTCAACTGCGGCACCGTCACGGTGGCCGTGCCGATTTCGCCCACTACAATTCCGGCC
>CALMKK010000225.1 GCA_937867135.1 uncultured candidate division Zixibacteria bacterium | reverse complement strand
GGGGATTCCGCCATACCGGGAAACCCGAAATTATGTAAGGGCCGTTATAGACAGCCTCCCCGAAGGGACGCAATACTATGAATAACCAAAGGGACTAAAGAGATTTGTTATTATGCCGAAAGAATTTACAGATACGAGTTCAAATTCTGAACTGGTGCAGGAATTGATCGGAATATTGAAAAAGGAGGCGTCTCTTTTTGAAACATTCCTGGAGCTCCTCGATCGACAACAGACGGCTCTGGTTCAGAATGACCTGACAGTCATTAATGAGGTCACGGAACGACAGAGGGAGAAAATTATCGAAGCGGGGATACTCTCAAGAAAGCGGGGACAAATTATCCGGCGGCTTTCTGAAGATTATGAGACGCGCGAGGATTTGACGGTATCGCACTTGATTGAAACATTGACATCAGGACAGGCCGAAATCCTTAACCGGCTTCGAGAAACAATATTGGATTTGAATGATAGGATCGGGAAGATGCGATCGCAAAATGAAATGCTGATTGATCGCTCTCGCGAAATAATTATGAAGACCATGGAATTATTGGCTCGGATCAAGACACCGGATGATAGTTATCGCAGTCACGGCCAAAATAACCCGGGACAAACCAATCTGGCGCTGGATAGGAGGGCGTAATGGCGGGACTGTTCGATGCATTAGAAATGGGAAAAAGGGCGCTGGCGACTCAGCAGTTGTGGCTCAACACGATCGGGCATAATATTTCAAACGTGGCGTCGGCGGGATATACGCGCCAACGGGTGCTGACAAATACCACGCCGGCTCAAAGCACGCCGTCGGGAATGGTGGGAACCGGGGTTACCGCCACCAATGTCCTGCAAATTCGCGATTTATTTTTAAACCAGCAGTACCGGGAAGAAAACAAAGCGCTGGGGCAATGGACGACTCTGGATAAAACCCTGGGTCAAATCCAGGCCCTTTTCTCCGAACCGAATACCGATTCATTGAGCGATTTGCTTGATAAATTCTGGAGCAGTTGGTCGGATTTGGCCAACAACCCCGAATCGGTCTCGGCACGGACCGCCTTAAAGGAACAAACTAACCTTCTGACCAATAGTTTTCACCGCATTTACAATCAAATGACCGACATGCGGGATTCCGTGGATAATGATGTCAGGTTGACCGTAGAAAAAGTTAATGGCATTGCCTCAGAAATAAGCAATCTGAATGAACAAATCGCGCGGACCGAATTGGGTGGTCAAAAGGCCAATGATTTGCGGGATCGGCGCGATTATCTCATTGATCAGCTTTCGCAATATGTCGATGTCAACGCCGTCGAGCAGAAGAATAATATGACAACGGTATATATCGGTGCTCTGGCAATAGTCGACGGCACATCGTCATTCAAACTGGGGACCAAAACGGTCGGGGTGGAAAATGCCACCAGCAGCGAAATTGTCTGGGCCGGAACGACTAAGACTATAAAGAATCTCAACGGCGAATTGAAAGGCCTGATTGACACGCGGGATGATATTATTCCGAAATATTTGAACTATCTTGACAATTTGGCCGGGACCCTTGTCAGCCAGGTGAACGGAGTACATCAAGTGGGTTATGGTCTGGACGGTACGACCGGGATCAGTTTCTTTGACCCGCTGCATTCCGGCGCGGCCACGATTTCCTTGAATGATTTGATTGCCAATAATGTCAACCGGATTGCGGCCTCGCAATCGGGAGAAGTGGGAGATAATATCAATGCCCTGGCGATAGCCGATCTGAGAAACGCCGCCACCATGATGCGCGGGACCGCTTCTTTCAGTGAGTACTATAATTCCATGATCGGAGAAATCGCCTCCGAAACTAATAAGGCTATAAATTTGAAGGATAATTACGGACTGCTGGTGCAACAGCTTGATAATAGCCGCCAGTCGGTCCAGGGAGTATCGTTGGATGAGGAAATGGCTCAAATGGTGAAATATCAGCATGCGTTCGACGCCGCTTCGCGAGTCATAACGACAATGGATCAGGCACTGGAGACTGTGATCAAAGACATGGGAGTGGTCGGCCGGTAGCCATAATTGAAAGGGTCTGATAGGGGACCACGGAGGGTAGTTTGCTAATACTAACAAGGAAGTTGGGCGAGTCGATAACGATTGGAGATGACATAAAAGTGACGGTGCTCGGGGTATTCGGACGGCAGGTCCGAATCGGGATTGATGCCCCGCCACGGGTGGTGGTTCATCGGGAGGAAATATATGTCAAGATTCAAAACGAGAATCGAAAAGCCGCCAAATCGGTACGGCAGGACTTGGTCAATGTGGTAAAAATGCTTAAGACCAAAATCTCGGGTGACGCCCAGAAAAAGAAAACACCGGAGCTTAGGTACAAGAAAACATCGAGGAAACAAACGCCGGAAAGCGGCAGTTAAAATTTCAGAGCGGGAGAATCATGTTCTGGAAAAAGAAGAAGGACGGCAAGAAACAAGGCGGCGCTCCGGCCGATCGGAAAGAACTGGAGAAAGAGAGAAGGAAATTGGACGCCCAGAACGGCTTCTCCGGTATTTCGGTCGATGGTTTATTTGAGCGCGGATTGGACCGGGACTTTGTCTTTTACGAAGAGTAATATGATATGCGCATAACAGATCAAATGATTGGCAACCAGGTGATCTTTAATTTGGGTCGGTCGCTGGATCGATTCATGAACCTGCAAACAATGATGTCGAGCGGCCGAAGAATAAATCAGCCGTCGGATGACCCAATCGGGACGCAAAAGGATTTGAATTACCGGAAGGTACTGACGGAAATCAATCAATTTAAGAAGAATATTTCCAATGGATTGAATGTCTTATCCACCTATGACAATATGATGGGCGATGCCGGTGATATGATATCCTCGGCATACCAGGTGGCGGTCTCGCTCTCAAATGATACCTATGATGCCACTTCCCGTGACGGGGCGGCAAATGAAATCGAATCTTTATTTAATCAGATTGTGGATATTGCCAATGCTCAAGTTGACGGCCGCTATATTCTGTCGGGTTTCAGGACCAAGACTAAACCATTTGAAAAAAGCGCCAATGGGGTCAATTACAGGGGCGATGCCGGCAAACTGCAACTGGAAATGGAATCCGGTTCAAAGGTCGATGTCAACCTGATTGGCGCCGATGTCCTTTTTAAACCGCTCTCGACTTTGGGGGAAAACGGCAACTTAAAAGTAGGCGTCGAGTCCGGCACGCTTTTAAGTGATCTGCATCTGGGCGACGGGATCGACCAGACGCCGGGAATTATTGTCGTGAGCGATAATAACCTTGGTATAAGTGTAAATGTTGATATAAGCACGGCCGTTACATTGGGCAATGTTACTACTTTAGTCAATAACCAGCTGGCGGCAGGCGGCATAACTAATATCACCCTGGAAATGGGAGCGGACGGAAGTAATTTGGCCTGGAAAACGGTCGATTCGGGGCAAATTTCCGCCGGCACGGTTCTCTCGAATCTGAATAACGGAAATGGCGTCGACCTTTTAAACGGCAAGATTCTGATTCATAATGTCGATGATTCGATAAATGTCGAAGTGGATTTGAGCGGGGCGGCCGATGTGGGTGATGCCATTGTGGCCATCAATAACGCTTTGACGGCGGCGGGTGTGAATAATGTATCGGCTTCAATTAATGCGGCGGGAACCGGGTTAAGTATCACCGATACCAACGGAACCTCACTCGGGCTGGCGGTGGATGAAGCATCTTCAGTCGGCTCGACAGCCGCCGATCTGGGCCTGCTGGGATTCATAAATCCTCAACTGAACGGAGCCGCCCTCAACCCCCGTCTCGATTTTTCAGTATCGGAAGCGGCGGCCGGAGAATCAACGGCGACTGATCTGGGATTGGTCGGAAATTTCCATGGGGACAATGCGGGAGGAAGCCTGGAGCCGCGCATTCTGGCGACCACTCAATTATCATTGTTAAATAACGGCACCGGTTTCGATTTGGGGCAGATTCAAATTTGCAAAGGAAATGCGCTGGCGTATCTTGATTTATCGAATTCGACCTACCAAACCGTTGGCGATATAATCAATGCCATCAACAGTTGCGGATTGGATATAACAGCGGCGATCAATTCCGCCGGAACAGGTATTCAAATCACGCCTAATGATAATAACAGCACCTTTTTAGTAAAGGAAGTCGGCGATGGCAGAACGGCCCATAATCTGGGGATATTCGGATCATCCGACATACTTGGATCGATGCTAATATTGATTGATGCTTTGCGCAGCAATGATGGAGAGGTGGCCGGACAATTAATCGGCAATCTCCAATCTGGTTTGCAGAGTGTTCTGAATACGCGCGCCGCGGTCGGAGCAAAAGTGATTCGTCTCGAAACGACCGATTCCCGCCTGACAAGCCTCAGCTACAATTTCACCAAGCTACTGAGCGAAACGGAAGATGCCGACCTGACCAAGTTGGTAAGTGATCTATCGACACAGGAAAATAGTTACAAAGCGGCTCTGATTGCCTCGTCCAAAATTATACAGCCGTCGTTATTGGATTTTCTTAAATAAGGATATATTGACAGGGAAAACCTCATGAGAATAACCACGCTGAAATTCGGCGAAATCGACGTTCCCGAGGACAAGATTATCGTCATGGCCAAACCGATTCTCGGCTTCGAAAACTTGAAACGGTATTGTATCGTGGAGAGGGAAGACTGCGCCCCTTTTCTTTGGTATCAATCGCTCGATGATCCCACGATTGTATTTGTACTGGTTAATCCGGTTTATTTCTACGCTGAATATCGGATCGAAGTCAATCCCAAAGAAGTCGAGGAACTGCACATTAGCGATGTTCGCTCGGTTGAGACTTATGTCATAGTGACCATCCCCGCCGATCCGTCCCAAATGACGGTCAACCTTCAGGGGCCGGTATTGATCAATACCGAGACGCGTCTGGCCAAGCAAATGGTTCTGGCGAATTCCGATTATGGAGTGAAGCATTATCTCCTGGCCGAGGCCGAACGTACTGCTGAAGGTATTGAGGCTGAAGCGGAGATGCAACCGGCATATTCTCGTTAGAACGGGCCGGCGATGTCATCCTCCAAGAAGAACCCTCGGCGCCCCGGTGTCAGGGCGAGCAAAAGTCGCGTCTCGAATGTAAAAAAGCGACGCTCCACTCCGGCCGCTATTCAATCCAACCCTTCGTTAATATTTGAACAAGCCCGGCAGTTATTCAATCACAACGCCTATAAGAAAACGATAGATATCTTATTAGATAAATTGCGGGATGTTTCGATCCTTGGAAAAAATGACCAATTGGAATATTATCGGCTACTGTCCTTTTCACTTCCCCAGTCGGAGAGATATCTGGAAGCCGAAGATTTCGCCAATAAAGGCTTGGCAATAGCGCCCGATGACGGAGATTTCTATTTTGTCCTGGCCTATATCGCCTTTGTATTAAAAGATTTCGATCGATGTCTCGCGAATGGAAAAAAATATTTGAATCTGTGTCAGGAATCGGAAAGCGGCAAAAATGCCGCAAAATATTTGAGTTATAAAAGGCGGCATCTGCTATATAATTTCCTCGGATCGGCCTACCGGAGCAAATCGGATTTTGAAAAGGCCGTTGAATCCTTTGAAATAGCGATGCGCCTGGATCCGGAATATCATCATCCTTATATTAATTTGGCAAATCTATATCTTCAACGGCGGGAATATGCAAAAGCAACGGAAGTGATAGAGCGGGGGCTCGCACATTGCTCGCAGGTTCAGGAATTGAGGATTTTGAAAAAAAGCCTGGAAAACCGGGTCACCATATCGGCCTGTATGATTGTCAGGAATGAGGAAGAATTCCTGCCGCAATGCCTGCAGTCGATTCGCAACTGGGTGGACGAAATCATCGTCGTTGATACCGGCTCAACCGATCGAACCGTGGAAATTGCGGCTTCATATGGGGCCAAAATTTTTCATCAGGCCTGGGAGGGGGATTTTTCCAAGCCGCGCAATTATTCGCTGGCTCAGGCCGTCGGGGATTGGATTTTCGTTATTGATGCCGATGAAGAATTCGTTGAAGATGATGTCGCGCTTCTTCGGCAAGCCATTTCTCAGGATAAATTTCGACTGATTTCAATAACCGTCTATAATATGAACAAAGCGACCGGCGAATGCACCTCGTTCTTGCCTTCCTATCGCCTATTCAGGCGCGATGCCGGGTTCCGTTATGAGGGAATTGTTCATAATCAATTGTGCTTTGGCTCCGGCGAACCGGCCTTGCGGGCCGGAATACGGCTCAGGCATTACGGCTACAGCCTGTCCCCGGAAAAAATGAAAAAGAAAATCGCCCGTTCGCGGGAATTGTTGGAAAAGCAATTGCAGGAACGCCCGGATGACCCGCATGTGCATTTCAATTACGCTCAATTATTGCGGGGTATGGGAGCGGATCTCGAGCTTGAAATCTGTCAATTGATTCTTGAACACGCCGCCCGGGCCATTGAATTGTCCTCTTTGGATATGACCGCTCGAGTCAATACTTATTTGATGGCTCATCATCAAATGATTACGACCCATATTTATTTAAAAAATTATGAAGAAGCGGAAAGATTATGCTATAAAGCGCTGGAAACCAAAGCCGACTATCTTGACCCGGTCTTGTCACTCGGACATATTTACACCCATGTGGAAAAGCTGGATAAAGCCGAAGAATTTTACAAGAAATATCTCGAGATGCAGGCCCGGTACGATGAATCTCGGGAAACGACCAACCTGATTCTGCTGTATCTTCGATCCCGGCAGGTCGCCTATTACGGATTGGGAATAATTGCTCTGTATCGGAATGATATTTCCCAGGCGATGAATTACTTCAATAAAATTCTGCAGGAGCACGGGCCATACCTTGACACTTATTTGAAATTGGCCCGCCTTCATTTGGACCGGCATGAATTTGATAAAGCGAAAGAATTTATTGACCAGGAATCGGCCTGGCATCCCGAATCCGATTTGGCTTATTTGTATCTGGCGGAGTATTATGGCGGTTTGAACAATCGCCCGGCGGCGGAGGACAGTTTGGGTCGCGCCCTGGAATTAACCAGGGGAAATCCGGAAGTCTACGAACGGGCCGGATGTTTTTATGCCAGAACCGGTGCTTTCCGCCGGGCCATACAGCTTTTTCAGAACCTGCTGCGAGTCAGGCCCAGTTATCATTACGGTTTGAGGCTTTTGGCACGTGCCTATTATGATGAGGGTTCGTATGCAGATGCTATTATTCCGTTCAAGCAATATATTGAACGGCGACCCGATGATGTCGAAGCCTTGATCGACACTGGTAATTGTTACTTTAAACTAAAAAGCTATCAGCCGGCCGAGGAATTATATCGAAAGGCCCTTAACGCCTCAGACGCCCCGGCGGCGGTTTATCGCAACCTTGGTCTGACGAAATAGCATTTGAACCGGCCCGATGAGGCGTTAGAAATACTCAAGAAAGATGCCGCCATTGCTCCCGAAGATACCGAAATAGAACTGGCCTTGGGGGCGGTCTTTTGTCACCGTAAGGAATTTGCCGAGGCCATACCTCATTATGAAAAATTCCTTTCCGAGAGACCGGGTGAAATTGACGGCCTTCTCGGCATATCGGAATGCTATTATCAACTTGGATATACCGATTCCGCGATGATTGGATATGACCATATTTTGAAAGTCGATCCGGAAAATAGACAGGCCCGGAATCGAATTAATGAGTTAAGGTCCCAACCGGTCGCAACTTAGCCGATAATTCGACATTCATAAATGGTGGTTGGGGGCGGGCAATTCTGCTTAAGTTTTATCCAATTATGTCGATTAGGAAATTATGAATAGTATAGCCATAATTGGGCCGAAAATAAAATCACAAAGGGAGGTGTATAAGCAAAAGGACTATTTTCTTCACTTATAGGAATTGTGACATCGGATGTGACCCGTAAAACCGGGTTTTATATGAATTGGGTAAGGAAACCCAAATCAATTCAAGGAGGAAATGACAGATGTCACTTCGTATCAACAACAACATAGCGGCTATTGACGCTCATCGTAACCTCGTTCTGACCGAATCCAACTTGTCCAAATCGATGGAAAAGTTGTCTTCCGGCTACCGGATTAACCGCGCCGCCGATAACCCGGCCGGCCTGGTAATATCCGAGCAGTTCCGCGCCCAAATCGCCGGCTTGAATAAAGCTATTGATAACTCCGAAGGATCAATCAATATGATTCAGACGGCTGAAGGCGCCCTCACCGAAATCAATAATCTTCTGGTTTCCATGAGAGAATTGTCCATTCATGCCGCCAACGAAGGTTTTAACGATGCCAACCAGCTGGCCGCTGACCAGGCTGAAATTGACAACGCTATCAAGACCATTGATAGAATTGCCGCCAATACCCAGTTTGGTACCAAGAAATTGCTTGATGGAACCAAGGCCAATACTGCCACCATTACCAGCAGTAATTCGACCGATGTTACCATCAAAGAGAGCAGCCTGACCACAGGTTCGCACTCAATTACGGCAACCAAGACGGCTGATTCCACCGCCACTCTCAACACGACGTCCGCCGGACTTTCGGTCGACTCGTCGGTAACTCCTTACAACCTTACGGAAGGTATCCATAATTTGGATATCATTCAGGCTTCCGCCGGTGCCCAGAAAAACAGCGGCGCCATTGATCTGGTTGATGCTTTTGGCAACGGTATCACTTTTGCCGCCGCCGCCACATCGGCTCAGGTTAATTCCGGTGCTTATGCCGCCGCGGCCGCCACGGCCGGCAATGAAGGCACCTATACGGCCGTTCTGAATTATCAGGAAAATGGCGAAGCCGTTACCGGGGCCCAGACCCTTTCGGTCGATGTCGTCACTGGCGATGATTCGACCACCATCGCGTCGAAGTGGAATACCGCTATTGCCAATAATGCCGCACTGACCGGCAAAGTTGAAGCGGTGACCGTCGATGCCACCCATGTCCAGTTCCAGAGTGTCAATACCGGTGCGCAGTATTCTCTGGCCGTAACCAGTGCCAGCACGACTGCTACCGATGTATTGTTCACCTATGCGGCGGCCGACTCTCGCGGCGCCTCCGCCAACTCGCTGGCGTTCACGGTGAAGGATGCCAAGAACCCTACCGGCCACACTGCTACCATAGCTATTACCGCGGCCGAGTATACCTCGATGTCAACACTGATTAATGAAATCAACACCCAGTTGGGCGCGGCCGCTGAACTCGGCACCGCCGCCGCTGGCGTGAACAATTTGACGGCCGTTTTGGTCGGAACCAACCAGATTCGCTTCACCACCGCCGATGAAGGCAGTGATTACAGCGTCCAGCTGAATACCACCGGTTCCGGCACCGGCGAGGCCCAGAATATTCTGAATCTTTCCCCGGATTCAATTGCCACTTCCGGTACCGATGCTCTGGTCAGCTTTGACAACTATACGACCGCCGTCACGGCCGTTAATTATGCTTCAACTCGCAATGTCACCGTCGGCAACAAGGCTGATGGCGAAACCGGTCGCGGCGAAATCGCTCTCACGATTGCCACGGCCAGTAACGGTCTTAACCTCGGTAACCTCCTTCTGGATGTCACCGCCGCCCGTTATGATGTCCGTCTTGATGCAGGACCGGCTTCGGCAGTCACTGCCGGTGTTGACAGCCTGATTTTCAATTCCGATCGGACTCAGTCCTTGAAAATCAACATTGCCTTGACGTCCAATGGCGGGACCGAAACCATCAATAACACTGATCAGTCACTTGTCTTCCAGATTGGTGCTAATGTTGGTCAGACCGCCAAAATAGGTCTCCCGAACATGTCGGCTTCTTCGCTCGGAAGAAACCTTGCCGGCAATCTGTTCACGTCGTTGGCTCAGATCAATGTGACCACGGTTCAGGGCGCCCAGGATGCCCAGTCTGTTATCGATGAAGCCATCGATGAGGTTTCAACGACCAGAGGCACGCTCGGATCCTTCCAGAAGAACACTCTGGAATCCAATCTGAGAAACCTGCGCATCGCGTCGCAGAACCTCACCTCTTCAGAATCCAATATTCGCGATACCGACATGGCTTCCGAAATGTCGACCTTCGTGAAGAATCAGATTCTGTTGCAGGCCGGCACCTCAATGCTGGCTCAGGCCAACCAGGTTCCGCAGGTTGTTCTGTCTCTGTTCCAATAGTCTATTTCTTAGTCGGTGGGGGGGTACCCCCACCGACTCTTTAAATTCATAAAAAACATCAGAATGAATTCTAAGCCTCTTCCGGCCGCTGAATTTATCCCAATTTCTACCGATAATTAAAAGGAAAGACCAGTTTCCAAACAGATTGAATTATTGGTCAATTTTGGTGTCTGGGAGGATATGGGTGGAATGAAAAATATGGAAAAAAATCCGAATTCGTAGGAGTCAATATGCCCGGTTCTCAATCGATTCAAGGCATTATATCCAATCTCGATACCAATAGTATTATAGATGCCATAATTAAGAGCGAACGTCTGCCGGCGACATTTCTCGAGCAAGATAAAGCGCTTAAGACTCAACAGGTGGCCGCTTATCAGGCGATTGCGGCGAAATTCCTGGCTCTGAAGACAAGTGTGGCGTCCCTCATGAGAAGCGGTTCATTTGATCTGGCCAATATAAATGTATCCGATGATACAGTACTTGCGGCCACAGCCGACGGGCAAATTAAATCCGGGACCTATAAACTTCGCGTAATATCACTGGCCGGAAATCATCAGATGGCAACACAAGGTTTTGACAGCGCCACCTCCAATACGCTTGGAACCGGCTCCATCAGCATTTCGGTTGGGGACAGTAGTCCGACCACGTTGACTATATCCGATGGGCAAAACAGCCTGATCGGGATTAAAAATGCCATCAATAACGCCGGCATAGGGGTAACGGCTTCTATCATTAATGATGGAACATCCTCAAAACCGTATAGATTATTGCTTACTTCGGACAAGACCGGCGCGAAAAACAAAATCAAAGTCAATGTCGCATTAACGGGCGGTGAAAGTATCGACCTCACCGGGTCTTCCTTCGATAATCCTGAAGAGTCATCGTTTTCGTCCAGCTCCACTGCCAATGTGTCACTCGGTTCAACCGCAGTTTATAGCGGTAACCAGAACAAGAATTATACCTTTACGGTGGCCGGAAACGGCGTCCAGACCATAGGGTCGGACAATATCACTCTTAATTGGACCGATGGCACCAACTCCGGTTCGATAGTCGTCAATCAGGCCGACACCGAATATGAACTGACCGGCACCGGTTCGGAAGGTCTTAAATTGTCATTTTCGACTGGGGATCTGACCGCCGGAGATACTTTTCAGGTAAATACTTTTGCGCCGCTATTGCAGACGGCCAGCGACGCTCAGATAGCGATTGGGGCGGAGAGTTCCGCCAACGGTTCGCCCATAATAGTCAATTCCTCATCAAATACCTTTGAGGATATTATCCCCGGGCTTCGATTAGATATTAAAAAATTGAGCGATCCGGGAACATCGGTAACCATCAAGACGGATGTGGATGTCACCGGCATAAAAAATATGGTCACCGGTTTCATCGATAAATACAACGATGCGATGAAATTTATCGATGACCAGAATACTTACAATCAGGATACCAAGGAGTCAGGGGTTCTTTTTTCGGATTATTCCCTTCAGGTTATGCAGTCGTCTTTACGGCAGGCGGCGACGTCGATAGTCAAGGGTCTGGATAAGCAATTCAATAGCCTGGCTTCGATTGGGATTCGCTCCGATTCCAACGGCCGGCTGTCCGTAGTCGATTCCTCAAAATTAGCCGAGGTTATCCAGCAAAATCCGGAAGAATTTGTCAAAATATTCACCGACAGCGGCTCGACTTCATCGCCCTATATGGAGTTCGTATCCGCCGGATCAAAGACGGTCCCGGGTGAGAATTACGAGGTTAATATTACGCAGGCCGCCACCCACGGGTATCTCCAGGCCGCGGCCATAAATAATCCCAATGCGACGCCCCTTACCATTGATGATAGCAACAATACTCTTAAGTTTCGGATTGACGGGATTGTTTCCAATGAAATAGTACTGTCATCGCGCACTTACAATTCCGGTGAGGAATTGGCCAATGAATTGCAAACCCGCATCAATGCCGATTCCAAAATCGGGAATCGAGGTTTGACGGTGGAATGGGTTGATTTGGGCAACAGCGGCTATTTGAAACTCACGGCGAATTCCTATGGCAGCAGTTCCAAAGTTGAAATAATGACGTCAATTACCAATACGGCTTTCAATGTCCTGGGACTCTCTCAAGGGCTTTCTCGATACGGAAACAACGTTGAAGGCACTATAAATGGGGAAGCGGCCACCGGCTCAGGTCAAGTATTGACCGGTAACGAAAAAAATGCGACAACCGCGGGACTCAAAATAAAAATCACGCTGGGTGAGCATGATTTGATTGACGGTTCCGACGGGACCATCTCGCTTAATAAAGGAATTGCTTCGCTACTGGATAAATCGCTGGACAACATGACTAAAAGCATCGACGGCACGATTGCGCGACGGGTGACCTCTTTGAATAATCAGATAACCGATTTAGATGCCCAAATTAAAGCCATCGATGATCGTCTTACCAAACGCCGGGAAGACCTCTATCTTCAATATCAGGCCATGGAAACGGCGTTACAGAGTTATCAATCGGAAAGCACTTATTTGGACACGCAATTGACACAAATTTCCAACAACTTCAAACAAATGACTGGCAGTAATTCATGAAAAAAGAATTGGATAGTTATCAGACCATGGATGTACTCGGCAAATCTTTGCCGGAATTAATCGTGACAATCTACAACGGTGCCATCGGCCATTTGAATAAGGCGGCCGCCAATTACCGGGCCAATGATCTGGCCGGCGGTTACAGCTCGATGGAGCAAGCGCGTAAATTCATTGTTCATCTTTATACGACACTGGACAGAGAAAAGGGCGGCGATGTGGCCGAGAATCTGGGGAAATTGTACACCTTCGTGATTGAACAAATAAATCTCGTCCAGGCCACCAAAAACATCGAGGCCATTGAAGACTCCGTAAATATTTTAAGAAACGTACGGGACGGCTGGATGCAGCTCTCGGAGGAGTTGAAAAAGAAGCCGACTTTATTGAATAATGATCAGATGAAAGAAATGCCGCTGCCTGGAACCGTTTCAGTATCGATATAGGAGGCTTTGGAAATGGAATATAACCAGATCACGCAACTGGAAAGGGAACTGACTTTCGTCTTGAAGGAAGAATATTCCTTTTATCAATCGCTTTATATCTTGATTGACAAACAGAAAGATATGGTTAAATTCGAGCGAGACGATAAACTTCTGGAGCTGTTTACCGAGATGGAGCGGTGCCATCTGAGAATTCAGCAATCGGAAGAGAAAATTTCGGGATTGAAGGAAAAAAATCCGAAATTGTTTCAAATTGCCTCATCGGCTCCGGAAGTCCGCAAATTGGTGAACAGCATTATTACTCTGGTAAAGAAAAATATAGGCCTGGTTAAAGAGAATGAGGATTACTTGAAAAGCCGGCACGAACGGATAAAGACCGAATTAAAGGAACTTCAGCACAGTCATAAGATATTGCGGTATATAAGGGAAAATGAGCCCGCGCCGCTCTTTGTGGATGGCAAGAATTAGGGCGATTTATCTAAATTCGAGCTTTTTCACCGCCGATAGGATTGATAGAGGTGAAAATGACAGACATAGGACCGATTGACAAAAATAAGCCGTTAATGACGGGGTCAGCCGATGAGTTGATCGAAACCCGCAAGCAGGGGGTCCGAAAAAGAGAGAAAAAGGACTGTCTGCAAATTTCGGAGACGGCGCAGCGACTCCTGAACCGTACTGTTCAAGAAAAGAACATCGCGGATCGCATGGCGGCCCTGCATAAGGAGAAATTAAAGGCGGTTAAGCGACGCGTAGCCGACGGCTTTTACGAGCGCCCCGACATAAAGGAAAAACTGGCGGATAGACTGGCTGAGGAAGATTTCGAGAGGGAATTGGAAACCGCAAAGAATGAAGAAAAGACTGCAGAGGAGAAGGTCGCAGAAATATCATCGGAGGAGAGGAAACCGCAGGATGATACCGATCTATTATCGCCTCCAGATTCTCAAGGAATCTGAATAAACATAATTAAACCGGGGAAAAGAGGGTATGACCACCGTTATTACGACATCGCTCGAAAATAAGCTCAATCAAATTATAGCCAATATTAGAAATCTCCCGACCCCTCCGATTGTATTCGAGCAAATTCAAAAAGTTATTAATGACCCCAATACATCGGTAAGCGATGTTGCCAGAATTTTATCCGAAGACCCCGCCATGTCGGTCAAAGTTTTAAAACTGACCAATTCCGCTTTTTATGGACTTTCACGGGAAGTCGATTCGGTCAAACATGCTGTAATGATTATCGGTTTGGAGGCGGTCAAAAATCTGGTTTTATCGGCGTCAGTGCTGAATATGTTTAAAGCCAACGACAGCAATCGCGAATATCATGAAAGATTCTGGAGGCATTCTCTGGCGGCCGCTTTCGGGGCCAGAATAATCGCCAAACGATTTAAAAACGGAAGAGCATTTAATCCCGATCCGGCTTTTTCATCCGGATTGATTCATGATATCGGAAAAATGGTTTTCTGCTGTTTCATGCCGCGTGAGCATCAGATGATATTGGATTATAAGAAGAATTATCCGGAAATCACCGAAATTGAAGCCGAGGTGGCTGTTTTGGGTTTCAATCATGCCCAATTGGGGCGGCAACTGGCGATCGCCTGGAAACTCCCGGCTCGAATGGCGGACGGAATCGGCTACCATCATAGCCCCGAACTGCCCAACGGTAGTGATAATTTTGCCTATCTGTTGAATCTGGCCGATTCGATGGCTCTGATCTGCTTCCCGGTTGAGGATGTAGAAATGTCGGAAGATGCCATTTACCCCGCCACTTTGAGTTTCTTCGAAATGGACAAGAATGAAGTCGCATCGATAAAGGCCACTTTGCTGGAAGAATATATGAAGGCCGAGACCTTTATGAAAATTGCCGGATTAGGCTGAAATAAGAAGAAATATCAATTGAAGCCGGAATTATTCCGGCTTTTTTTATAAGAGGATAGACCATTACAGCACCTTGACAAATCAGCAGAAATCCGCATCTTATCGGCAATTTAATTTTAGAAAACGAGAAAATGAAGCTATCACTTTTCGACTATGACCTTCCTGAGGAGCAGATCGCGTATTATCCTGCGCGGCGTCGGGATGAGTCACGTCTTCTGGTTTTGGATCGCAGTACCGGGGATATAACTAAGGCCAAGTTCTCCTCCATAACAGACTATTTGAATAAAGGGGACATATTGGTGGTGAATAATACCAAGGTATTTAAGGCCCGGTTGTATGCCCGCCGTCCTTCCGGGGGAAAGGTGGAAATATTTCTATTGGAAGAAACCAAAATCGACGGCATAAATTGCTGGCAGGTTTTGACCCATCCGTCGCGACGAATCAAAGAAGGGGAGTCGCTTGTTTTCGACGAAAAATCCAGGGTTGAGATTTACCGGAAATTACCCGACGGAAAAACCGCCATCCGTTTTAAAAATAAGGTTGAAGCGGCCCGAATAATTTCAAAATTCGGCCATATTCCGTTGCCAATTTACATTCATCGCCCCGACGAGAAAAGTGACGAGACCCGCTATCAAACTATCTACGCCAATGCCAGGAAGGCCAAGGCGGTGGCGGCGCCCACGGCGGGATTGCATTTCAGTAAAAGAATTCTGGATAAAATAGCCAAAAAGGGCGTCAAAATTGTCCCGCTTACATTGCATGTCGGGTATGGAACATTTAGAACCGTTCATTCTGAAGAGATTGAAGAGCACGTCATAGAACCGGAATACGCGGAAATCTCAAAATCGGCGGCGGCCGCCATAAATAAAGCCAGAGAAAACGGTGCGAAAGTTTTCGCCGTAGGAACAACCGTTGTCAGAGCTATGGAATCGGCTCCTTATAAAGATGGAAAACTGATGGCTTTTAATGGACCGGCCGACATTTATATTAAGCCGGGTCATCAATTTCGAATGATCGACCACCTCATTACTAATTTCCATCTCCCTAAATCATCTCTGATTATTCTGGTCTCGGCCTTTGCTGGCCGCGAAAATATTCTTAGGGCCTATAATATTGCCGTAGAAGATAAATATCGGTTTTACAGCTATGGCGATTGCATGCTGATTCTATAATTCGACATTAAAATTGTTGTTTCTCCAAGTCATTTAAACCAATATATTTAAGATCATGAAAACTGTGGCCTTAATTGTTGCCGGCGGCAGAGGCGTCCGCTTCGGAAGCGACGTTCCCAAGCAATTTCGGAATATCTGGGACAAACCGCTTCTCTCTTGGACAATTTTCCAATTTGAAAAAGCCGAAAAGATTGACGAGATTGTGGTGGTGGCTCCGGAAGATTACTTGCTCTATACGAATGAGAAAGCCATCAATCCCTATCCCTTCAAAAAAGTGAACCTGATTATTGCGGGCGGCGAAAGTCGGACGGAATCAGTCAGAAAGGGCCTAAAAAGCCTTCCCCTATCCACCGGTTTTGTCGCCATTCATGACGGGGCGCGGCCGCTGATCAGTCCTCAGGATATCGACCGCGTGGTTGAAACGGCTCATAGAGAGCGCGCCGCAATCCTGGCTCGTCCGATCTCGGATACAATCAAGCGCGTTGAGGGCGATTTCATTATTTCGACTTTGGATCGTACCAAGTTATTCTTGGCCGAGACACCCCAGGTTTTTCAATACGATTTGATAATTTCGGCTCATGATCGGGCAAATAATGAACAAAAGGCCACGGATGACGCGTATCTGGTGGAATTACTTGGTTTCAAGGTAAAAACGGTCGTTCCTGAAAAGATGAATTTTAAAATTACGACCGAAGATGATCTCTCATTCGCAAAATACTTATTGAAAGATGAAAATGCCTCCTGGAATTAAAATTGGAATTGGATACGACGTCCATCAGTTCATGGTGGAAAGACCCCTGGTATTGGGAGGGGTGATAATTCCGTATCATCGGGGATTATTGGGGCATAGCGACGCCGATGTCCTGCTTCACGCTATTGCCGATTCTCTCCTGGGAGCAGCCGGATTGGGCGATATCGGCACGCATTTCCCCAATACCGGCGGCGAATGGAAGGATGTTCCCTCGACCAAAATATTGGCCCAGGTTTTTACGATGATCGTAAAAGAAGGGTATAGGATAGGGAATGTCGATACCGTAATCATTGCGGAACAGCCCAAAATCTCCCCTCATATTCCTATTATGAAGGGGAAGATCAGTCGTATTCTTATGATTTCGGATGGTAGTATTTCCATTAAAGCCACAACCAACGAGAGAATGGGTTTTATCGGGCGGGAAGAGGGAATCGCCGCCATGGCCACATCATTAATTTATAAAGACGATGGATCATTCACTTCATCTGATAAATGAATTTCTGGATAAGCTTTTCGTTTATGGGCCGTTCTGGATATACTTGGCTTTATTTTTAGCGGCCTTTATCGAAAATATTTTTCCGCCTTTCCCCGGCGACTTTTTTACCATAGGGGGAGGGGCGCTGGCCGCGTCCGGCAGACTCAATATCGTGCTGGTTTTTCTCCTGATCTATTTGGGTGGGCTGGCGTCGTTTGTATTGGTCTATCAATTCGGATTCAGCTATGGCCGGGATTTCTTTATAAGAAAAAATTATCGCTGGTTTTCGCGTCGGGACATTTCGCGTTTAGAACTATGGTTTCAAAAGCGGGGGGCGTGGCTGTTGTTGATGAACCGATTTATTGTCGGGGCGCGCACCGCGGTGGCCCTGGTAACCGGAATAAGCCGCTATAATCGGGCCAAAATGGTGCTGTTTATTTCGATTTCCTTTTGGATATTCAATGGCCTGCTTTTATTTGGCAGTTATATTTTTGTTGTCAAATTTGAACTGATTGCCCAGTATTTCCACCTGTACGAAAAAACGGTCTGGCCGATAGTCATTCTGTTGGCCGTAATTTTTATTGGTTATAAAATTTATCGTGTGAAGCAAAATGAAAAAGAAGATTAAAGCACTGGTTCTCGCCGGCGGACTTTCGGAAGAGCGCGATGTCTCCCTGGCCTCCGCCAAAGCCATCACCGAGGCCCTGCAGCGTCTGGAATATGACGTGCGGGTGCTTGATTCGGCGACGGGGCGGTCCCTCCTCGATCAGGCGGGGCATTATCGGCTGCTAAAAGACGGCAAATCCGACTCGAAAATTGCATTGATCGAGAAAGCGGATACCGCTTTGACAACCGCGCTAAATCGGGATGAATTCAAGGATACTGACATTGTCTTCCTGGCTCTTCACGGGGGAACTGGGGAAGACGGCACCATACAGGCGATGCTGGAATTGGCCGGAAGGAAATATACCGGTTCAGGGGTTCTGGCGTCGGCGGTATCTATGAATAAAGCGTTTGCCAAGAGAATCCTTCAAAATGAAAAGATTCCTACTCCGCCATGGCGGCTGTTCCAAATAAAAGAGGCCGCCCTCATTCCCGCTTTTATCAAGATCATTGAAAAGGAATTCTCGTTCCCTCTGATTGTTAAGCCCAACAATTCCGGTTCGACCGTAGGATTGACACTGGTCAAAGAAAGGGCCTCATTGTCGGTTGCGCTGGAGAAGGCCGCGACCGTTTCAAAAGAAGTCTTGGTGGAGCAATATATCAAGGGAAGGGAGATTACAGCCTCGATTTTAAACGGCCGGTCCCTGCCGTTGGTGGAGATAATTCCGACTAATGAATTGTATGATTACCAGTGCAAATACACCAAAGGTAAGTCAAAATATATCTGCCCCGCCGAAATTTCGGAAGAAGTCAAAGAGGAAATACAGCGCCTGGCGGCTCGCGCCTATGAGATAATCGGCTGTGCCGGACTGGCTCGGGCCGATTTCATCCTGCAAGGCGATAAAAAGCCGTATTTTCTCGAAGTCAACACTCTTCCGGGTATGACGGAATTATCATTGGCCCCCATGGCGGCCCGGGAGGCCGGGATTAATTTCGACCAATTGGTCGATGAAATTTGCCGGTCAGCCCTGCAAAAATAACGATATGGAAAAATTCAATATTACCGGAATAATATTTGACCTGGGT
>CALMKK010000224.1 GCA_937867135.1 uncultured candidate division Zixibacteria bacterium | reverse complement strand
TCGGAGGCATGCTCCGCTCCCATCAGGATGAAAAGGACGCCCTCCTGTTCGAAGGGAATTTTATGTCCCGCGACCTCGCTTTCGGAATGGATATTTTGGGCGATATGCTGGCTCATCCAACCTTCCCTGCAGATGCTTTGGATCGGCTCAAAAGGCGCCTGATCGCCGCTAATCTGCAATATCGCTCCATACCCGGGATTTTCTTGAAAGACGCCCTCTATCATGCCTTTTACGACAATCAGGGATATGGCCTGCCGAATCGCGGCAGAGTTGCCACTATCAACCGGATCACTATTAAAGAAGTGGCGCAATTTTATCGCGATAATGTCCGCCCCGGCAATTCCGTTCTGATAATTGCCGGCGACTTTTCTCTGATAAATCTTAAAAAGATAATCAATTCTTCGTTTTCCGGTTGGCAAAATGGAGGCAAATGCTGGAATATCGGCGGTTCGGTCACCATTCCGGACTCCTCGAAAATCATCCTGATCGATAATCCCACCGCGCCGGGCGTTGATTTCGCACTGGGACGGGCCATTGTTCCGGCCTCTTCTCCCGATTTCCCCTCTCTGGCGCTTCTGAATTACATCCTCGGCGGCGGCGGACGGATTTCCCGACTGTTCCAAAATTTGGTCGGCAATAATGCTCTGGCCACATATGTTTCATCGAGTCTGGATTTATCGAAGGGAAACGGACTGATTTATATATCCGGGGCGACGACCAGGGATGCCGTCGGCGACGCCATGATCCAGATCAAAGCCACTTTCGATGATCTCCGGAATATTAGAATTCCGGTCCGGGAATTGGAGGGCGCCAAATATTTCTACCGCGGATATTATGCCTCTCTTTATGAAACCCCGCAGAGCTCGGTCGATATCCTCTCCCGCCTTTTGAGTCATGGGGTATCGCTCGATTTTCATGATAAATTGCTTGCCGAATTCGACCGGATCGATGTCAATCGTCTGCGGAATATCGCCGAGCGATATCTGAATTATAACAATTATGTAATCGTGGTTAGCGGCTCGGAAGCCGCTCTCAAGAATTCTCTCCTGCCGCTGGGAGCGGTGGAAGTCGTGAAACCGGGGCAGAAATAATATTTAGATGACCGCCAATAAAAATGCCCCGGCATAAAAGCCGGGGCATTTTTTACATAATCGAATTACTATTCATCGTAGCCGACAAATTCCTGCTTCCATCCCGTCCGCTGAAATATTCGCGCTCGCGGCGAACCGGGGGGCAGGTTGCTGGGATCATCCAGGGAGGTATCATAAGCCCAATCACGAATTGGAGGGTCATAATAGGTTCCCGACCAGTTGCCGGTCGCCTGCTCCGAATTCCAGAGATTCACCATCGAACCGCGCCAGATAAACCGGGTGCTGTTCCAGGTCTCCAGAAAACGCGGCAAATTTTCCAGACCGCCGTTGTACTGCGTGCTGGTCGTATTAGTGTTCCCCGTCAAGAAACAAGCATTGACCGTGGTCTGTGAGGCGACACGACTGCTTTTGGTCAGAGTGGAATTTGCGTCATTCCAGCTATTTGACAGATAGGTCACAGCATCGCCCGCCACAAAGGCCGGTTGCTTGTTGGTGCTGTTAAAGTCCCCCTTTATATAAAGAGGATTTTCACTTATGAAAGCCAGGGGATGGCCGAGATCGGCGCCGTTCACCAGGCGCGCCGCATTGAATCCGGAGCGCTGGTCGGAGGAATAAACGATTCCGCTAGCCGGGTAGTAACTGCTGGTTGCCAATTTGGCCATATCTATCTGGGTCGTATTGACATTTCTCGCTTCGCGGGCGTCATAAAATGTCGTGGTCGTGATGGTTCCCGACGGTAACAGGGCCGTAACGTTGACCCACGCCGCGCCGACTTTCGCCTGCGCCACGCCGTCAATTATCTTGAAATCAGCCTGGTTTTCATAAGAATCAGGATTGCCGGCGCCGCGCTCGATCAGCTTATGCGGATCACCCGTATTGGTCAAAGGAAGATTCAACGGCCCTTGACCGAAAGCCCCATCCTGAACACGACCGCCCCATCGGGTCGATGCCGAATCATACCAGTTTGGTTGCGTCGCATCAAGCCAGGTCCCGCCTTGAACCATATTCTGGTAATTGCCGTCGGTATCTTTGATAAATACATTTCCGTACGAGGTTCCGCCCGGACCCTTTCGACCGTGTATAACCTGCCCCGAGGCCGTCACATAACTATCCATATAAAGATTATTATTGGACTGCACATACAAGTTGCCGTTACTGTGAACGCGTCCAATCAGGGTCATATCCGGCCCCGGCGCGATTTCCAGATCGTTTCCGTAAAATACGGCAAACTGAAAAAGCGGTA
>CALMKK010000223.1 GCA_937867135.1 uncultured candidate division Zixibacteria bacterium | reverse complement strand
CGTTTGGCCAGCGACAGGGCCAATTTCATATATTTCGATGCCGTATCTTCGGCCATAAAAAAAACCCCATACGAATCGGGGTATAATATCCGGATATAGGTATATCCTGTCTTCTTCCATCCGGACTATACCGTCGGGACCGGAATTGCACCGGCTCAGTCCCGCTTTCGCAGGAGTCGCGGCCTTTTACCGCCGATCGAGGAATTTCACCTCACCCCGAAGAACATCACTAATATATGAAATATCGTCGCCGACGCAAGCAGAATTGAAAATAATGATTTCTTGATTATTCCGAATGAAGGGATATAAATCTATTTTTGATTCTTCAAGCCGACCAGATTTTCCAGGGTTTCCAGAACGGCTTCGACTTTGAACGGCTTGGTCATCAAACTGTCCACTCCCCGCCCCATTAAATCGGTAATGCTGTACTCCACTTCCCAGCCGCTTATTAAAATGGTCTTAATACGCGAATCGAAACTCCTGATCTTTGATATCAGGTCCAGCCCGCTTATCCCCGGCAAACCCAAATCGGAAATCAAGACGTCGAATTTCTCCTTACCGCAAAGCAAAATGGCTTCTTCGCCGCTGCTCGCAGTGCGCGTCTCAAACCCATATGATGTCAGCATCTCCTGAAGAATATCTTTGAGGTCGGGTCTATCCTCGACTATCAACAACCGTTGCCCTTTAATATTTGTCGGCACCTCTTTTTCAGGCGACAAAGCCGCTTCCGATTCATTCAGGATCGGCAATTCGATCGAAAATACCGTTCCCTTTCCCGGGGTCGAATCAACTTTTATCTCACCGCCGTGGCTCCGAATTATTTTACGGCTTATCGAAAGACCCAAACCGGTCCCTTTGTCTCCCTTGGTCGTATAAAACGGCTCAAATATCAATCGCGCCACATCGGGCTCAATACCGTCGCCCGTATCGGCCACCGCTATTTCCGCCGTCTGATTGGCCCTGTGGCAGGAAACGACAATTTCCCCTCCGCGCGGCATGGCGTCGAGGGCATTCAATAGCAAATTCGTGAAGACTTCCCGTATTTCCGACTGATCCGCCTGGATTTTTATTATCTCCCCCAATTCCTTCTTGAGCACTATTTGGGTGGCCTTTTCATGGTTAAGCCTTTCCCACTTGGGACGAACCATCTCGATGGCATCCTTTATTATTTCCTGAAGAATAGTCGGGACCTTTTGCTTATCCTGCCGCGGCCGATACAGGTGCCTCAACCTCTGTAGAATCTCTCCCGAATCGAGTGCCGATCGTTCTATCAGACCGACATCCCGGCGGATTTTTTCCGTCAATTCATCGCCCGTCACCGTTTCCATTTTTTTCAAAAGAATCTGACAGCGCCCCAGGATCGCCCCCATGACATTGTTTAAATCATGAAAGACCCCGCTCGCCAGTTCCCCCATCGTTCGGAGATTTTCCATGGCATTCAAACGCTCATGCCACTTCTCGGTCTGTTCGGAATAAATTTGAATGGCCCGTTCCTGCTCCTGCGCCGCGAAAATTCGCGACAGGTAACGGGCTATCGTCTCAAATATCGGCAAATGTCCCCGAAGATACTCTCCCGCAATTGGCGAACCGATATTTAAAATTCCCGAAATATTTTTCTCGCCCATAATCGGAATATGAATTATGGCGCGAACCCCCTCTTTATAAATCTGGTATTCCGTGCGATTGGAAATGGACGAACCGAGATTCCCCTGGCTATATGCCTTGCCCGTATGTACGACTGTTTCAAAAGTCGTTCCTTCCAGCGGAATAATGGCGTTGTTCGTCAGGCTGGAATTTTTAAAGGCCGAGACCGCCCCCTCTATCACCAGATGATTCTCAAGCGGATTGAATTTCACCAGCGATAAATGATTGATTTGAATATATTCGTTCAGGGCCTCGTACAAATATTCGGCCGGTTTCTGA